>NZ_JARJHW010000067.1:0-34849 GCF_040560175.1 Streptomyces panacea | reverse complement strand
GGGCAACGCCTCACCGGCCAGGGCCTCTTCGAGGTCGTCGGTGCCGCGCAGGCCGGCCGCCGTGCGGGTACGGGTCTGGTGCAGGAAGCGCGGCTCGGCGAAGGCGGCCAACGCCTCGCGTACCTCGGGCAGATGGGGGTGCTCCGCGTGCAGCGCGGCGGAGAGCTGGGCCTTGGGGATGGTGACGCCGGCGTCGGCGAGGGCCCCCAGCGCGGTGACCGGGTCCTCGAAGGAGGTGGCGAGATGGCAGGTGTCCACGCAGATGCCGATACGGGCGCTGGCGACGTCGGTGAGCGGTCCGATCGCGTCGGCGGTGGTCTCGACGGTGCAGCCGGGCTCGGGTTCCAGCGCGATCCGGATGGACTTGCCGGTCAACTCCTCCAGCGCGTCGAGCCGTTCGGCGAGGGTGGTGAGGGCGGCGTGGGCGGTGCGGGCCGCGTCGTCGTCGAAGTCGGTGCGCCAGGCGAGCGGCAGTGTCGAGACGGAGCCCTCGGTGACATCGTCGGGCAGCAGCGAGGCGAGGAGGCGGGCGAGGTCGGTGGTGTGGGCCAGGCGCTCGGGGTCGGCCCAGTCCGGCTTGTAGACGCGGTACTTGACCTCTTCGGCGCCGAAGCCCTCGTACGGGAATCCGTTGAGGGTGACGACCTCCAGGCCGCGCCGGTCCAACTCGCTTTTCAGACCGCGCAGTTGGGCGGGGTCGTTGATGAGTGAGCGGGCCGCTCCCCTGGCGAGCCAGAGGCCGATGCCCAGGCGGTCGCGGCCGAGGCGTTTGCGTACCGGCTCGCAGTGGTCGCGCAGTTGGGCCAGGACGCCTTCGAGGTTCTCGGCGGGGTGGACGTTGGTGCAGTACGAGAGATGGACGGTGGAGCCGTCGGGGTGGCGGAAGCGCATGGCTCACTCACCGCCGCGAAGGATGGAGTTCCCCTCGTGGAGGGCTTCCGGCGCGGGCACGTCGAGCTGGAGTCTGCCGCTGAGGCCGTAGAACTCCACGGGGTTGCGCCAGAGCACCTTGTCGACGTCGTCCTCCGAGAAACCGGCGGCGAGCATGGCGTCGCCGACCTTCCGGGTCTTGAGCGGGTCGCTCTTGCCCCAGTCGGCGGCGGAGTTGACGAGGACGCGGTGGGTGCCGTGGGAGCGCAGCACGGAGACCATCCGGTCCTCGTCCATCTTGGTGTCGGGGTAGATGGAGAAGCCCAGCCAACTGCCCGACTCCGCCGCGTCCTTGACGGTCGTCTCGTTGAGGTGGTCGAGCAGGACGTGCTCGGGGTCGAGATTCGACTCGGCGACGACGTCGATGGTGCGGCGCAGACCGGTCAGCTTGTCGCGGTGCGGGGTGTGGACCATCGCGGGCAGCGCGTACTCGGCGGCCAGCTGGAGCTGGGTGGCGAGCGCGAAGTCCTCGGCGGGCGTCATGGAGTCGTAGCCGATCTCGCCGACGGCGACGACGCCGTCCTTGACGAGGTAGCGGGGCAGCTCCTCCAGGACGGGCGTACAGCGCGGGTCGTTCGCCTCTTTGGGGTTGAGGGCGAGCGTGCAGTGGTGCGCGATGCCGTACTGCGCGGCGCGGAACGGCTCCCAGCCGAGCAGCGCGTCGAAGTAGTCGTAGAAGCTGGCGGGCGACGTGCGGGGCTGGCCGAGCCAGAACGACGGCTCGACGAGCGCGCGGACTCCGGAGGCGTACATGGCCTGGTAGTCGTCCGTGGTGCGGGAGGTCATGTGGATGTGGGGGTCGAAGATGCGCATCAGGACTCCTCGCCGGTCATGTTCAGTACACGGTGCAGGTCTGGGGGGACCGACCGGCCCGCCGCGGTGCGCTCCGACGCGTAGTCGGCGAGCATCCGGGCGAGTTCGGCGTCACCGTGGGCGCGGCGTTCCGCGCCGGCGACGGCGGCGACGGGCACGCCGGTGAAGAGGCACTTCAGTACGGCGTGCCGCCAGGCGTGCGGGTCGAGATGGTCGGCGGCGTACGGGCCGACGGCCGCCTCGACGAGCCTGGTGTCGTTGGTGCGCAGGGCGTCCTCGACGAGCGGCAGGGCCTCGGGCCCGGGGACGCGGTGCGGCAGGGCCAGGAGTACGGCGCGGCGCTCGGCGGCGGCGCCCTGCTGGTAGAGGCGGGTGAGGGTGGCGACGTCGGGGGCGGCGCGCCGCAGGAGCAGGGTGCGGACGGCGTCGGCGTTCTCCTGGCCGCAGTGGCGGCCGGCGGCGGCGAAGCGCAGCTCCCACTTGGCGGCGGCAACGTTGTCGGTTTCCCCGCCCTCCGCGGACCCCGCGGACTCCGCCGACTCCGCCGCTTCGGCGAGTGCCTGGTCCAGCCAGGCGACCGCCTTCGCGTCGAGGTGTCCGTCGATCTCCTCGCGGTTCATGCCGATGCTCCCTTCGAGCGCAGGAAGCCCAGGGAGGTGCGGGCCATTTCGGGGCCGGCGTGCGAGTGGCGGGGCAACTCCACGACGGTCAGGCCCTGGTAGCCGGTGGCGTCGAGCGCGGCCAGGACGGGCGGGAAGTCGATCTCGCCCTCGCCGAACGGCAGATGCTCGTGCACGCCGCGCCGCATGTCCTCGATCTGTACGTGGCGCAGCCAGGGGCCCGCGTCGCGGACGCAGTCGGCGGGCGACGCCGCCTCCAGGCACTGGCAGTGGCCGATGTCGAGGGTGAGGCCGAGGGGCTCGGGGTCGCCGAGGAGCCCTCTGAGGTGGTGGAAGCCGGCGATGTCGGCGAGGAGATGGCCGGGTTCGGGCTCGATGGCGAGGGGGATACCGGCGGTCCGGGCGGCGTCGACGACCGGGGTGATCGACTCCTCCAGCCGCTTCCAGGCGGTGTCCGGGTCGGTGCCTGCGGGTGTGATGCCGCTGAAGCAGTGCACGGCGTGCGCGCCGAGGTCGGCGGCGACCCGCACGGCGGTGACGAGCAGCGCGGTGCGGGCGGCGCGGCCCTCGGGCTCGGAGTCCAGGAGGGTGGGCCCGTGCTTGCGTCGCGGGTCGAGCACGTAGCGGGCGCCGGTCTCGACGGTGACGCCGAGGCCGAGTTCCGTCAGCCGGGCGGCCACTTTTGCCGTGCGGGCGGCGAGTTCGGGGGCGAGCGGGTCGAGATGCATGTGGTCGAGGGTCAGCCCGACCCCGTCGTACCCGAGGTCGGCGAGCAGCCCGAGCGCGTCGTCCAGACGCAGATCGGTGAGCCCGTTGGTGCCGTATCCGTAGCGGATGGTCATGTCACACTCACCTTTTTCGCGAGCTTCCTGGCCAGCGGGACGAGCCCCATGACGGCGAGCCCGATCCCCGGAGCCCCACCGCGCGCCGCGAGGGCGGCCTGGAAGGGGATCATGGCCCGGATCCCCCCGCCGACGGCGCGCTGTGTGAGCTGTGGGGACGGATTGAGCGCGGCGTGCAGGAAGGGCGTCCCAGCGGTCACGACGAACGCCGCGGCGAGCGCGGGGGTGACGAGCCCCGGGGGCCCGGCGTCGGTACGAGCCAGGCCCACCAGTGCGCCGAGCGCCCCGGTGACGGCGAGCGCGGCCAGGGGGGCTCCGACGGACCCGCCGTACACCTCCCGGCGGGAGACGGTGGTGACGGCGAGGGTGTGTACGCCGAGGAGTGCGGCGGGCACGAGGGCGCCGCTCGGCACGGCCCGGAGTCCGGGCGCCGGGCCGGAGCCGGCCGCGGGTGCGGCGCTCCTGGAGGCCAGGGGCTCCATCGGGCCACCCGCCCGGATCGTCGTACGGCCCCGAAGGACCGATCCGCCCGACCGTCCGACGATCGAGGTCCGGCCGGAGGGGGTCGTGAAGTCGCCGGGCTGCGACGAGCCGTCGGCCCAGGCCGACAGCCGGGACAGCACATCTCGGCCCGCGGGCGGTGAGTACCGGGCTGTCGAGGCGGTGGCCTCGGTCGCCGTGCCGATGAGCCTGCTCGCCACGGTCTCGACCGGTGCCGTACGGCCCCGAGGGGCCGGTGCCGGCGGAGTCCGGCCGGCCGTGGAGCCGCCCGCCCAGGCCGACAGACGTGCCAGTACACCCCGCCGCGCGGGCGGCGTGGTGCGGCGGGACGTCGGGGTGGTGGCCTCCATCGCCTGGCGGGCCGCCGCCAGGGTCCGGCCGGCCTTCGAGGCGCGCGGTGGCGGGGGCGCCGGGGCCCGGCGGGACGCCGAGTGCGTCGCCGTCGCCCCCAGCAGGACGTCCAGCGCGCGCGCCGCGCCCATCGCCGCCGGGCCCGCCGCCGTGTGCTTCAGACGGATGTCGTACGCCCACACGGTGGCCGCGAGCGCCGTGCTCAGGGCCAGGGCCGGGCGGCCGGCGCGGGAGGCGAGCAGGAGGCCGGTGGCCGTCAGGGCGCCGGCCGCCGTGAGCGCCGCGTTCGGGGTGATGCGGCCCGAGGGGATCGGGCGGTGCGGGCGCTCCACGGCGTCCTCGTCGCGGTCCGCCCAGTCGTTGAGCGCCATCCCCGCCTCGTACAGGCACAGGGACGCGCCGACGGCGAGCGCGGTGCCGCGGTTGGGGCGGACTCCGGCGGACGCCGCACCGGCCAGGGCGTCGCCCGGGACCGTGAACAGCGCGGACACCCGCAGGAGTTCGGCCCAGGCGCGCAGGCCCTGTCCGGTGGATCCGCGTGGATCAGCCCGGGGCGGCTGGTGCGGTGCGTCGCGAGGCGGAGGATCGGGCTCGTACTGGACGTACTTGCCCGACTCCGACTCCGACAACGCGGCGAGGCGCCGTGCCAGGCGTCCCGGGCCCACGGAGATCCACCGGACAGGGCCGAGCGTCACTTGCTCTCCTTCAGGCGCTCGGCGAAGGCGAGGAGCGCGTCGAACTGCTCGGCCAGCGCGGCGGGCCCGCCGTCCGGGTCCTTGAAGTAGAAGCCCAGCTCGGGCAGCGGCCCGGTCAGTCCGGCCTCGTGGGCGCGGGAGACCAGTCGGGCCAGGTCCAGGACGAGCGGCGCGGCGAGCGCCGAGTCGCAGCCCTGCCAGATGGTTTGAAGGATCATGCGGGAGCCGAGGAACCCGTCGAACGCGATGTGGTCCCACGCGGTCTTCCACTCGCCGAGGGCGGGCACGTCGTCGATGTGCACCTCGCCCTCGGGCGCGATCCCGAGCGTGTCGGCGAGGACCCGCTCCTTGCCCGCGTTCTTGGCGGCCGCGGCCGCCGGGTCGGCCAGCGCCGCTCCGTCCCCGCCGCCCAGCAGGTTGGTGCCCGACCAGGCCCTGACGTCGAGGGCGCGCTGGACGAACATCGGGGCGAGCACGGAACGGAGCAGCGTCTGGCCTGTCTTGCCGTCGCGGCCCGCGTGGGGAAGTCCGCTGGTCGAGACGGCGTCCGCGAGGGCCGCGCTGCGCAGCCCGGTCGACGGGGTGAAGTTCACGTACGGGCAGCCGGCCTTGAGCGCGGCCGCCGCGTAGAGGGAGCTGGCGGGCAGGCGCGGATCGTCCGCGGCGGGCTCGGGCTCGGTGGAGGAGAGGTTGACGACGACGGCGCGCGCGACGCCGGTGCGCCGGACGAACGCCATGATGTCGTCGGCGAACGCGGCGATCAGCTCGTCGTCGTCGCGGGTGTCGCCGGGCATCGGCCCGCCGAGGCGGATCTCCGCGTCGGCCGCTTCGAGTTCCGCGGCGATCGTGTTGGGCAGTCCGTGCGGCAGGACTCCCGCCGCGGTGAGCGCCTCGGCCCGCTTGGGCAGGGGGCAGCTCGCCGTGTCGTGGCCGCCGAAGACCAGTGTGGACAGGGCCGGGAGGCCCGACTCCGCGAAGGGCGGCGTCTCCGCGACCATGCCGGTCGCGGGGTGGAGCCCGGCGACGACCGCCGCGCATCCCGCTACGGCCGTCGTCGCGACGGAGCCGCGTGCTCCGACGAACCAGACTCCGGTACGTCCTGCAGTCGAATCGTTGGTGGTCACGGGCTGCCTCCCTGCCGGGTGGGTGTGTTGGTGGACGGCGGGCGGGGGGTACGGCGCCTCCCCGCCCGCCGCCGGCTGGCGGCCGGCCTCCTGGTGGGTACCAGGAGGCCGGGTGGTCCTCCGAGGTGCTAGGAGGCCAGTTCCTTCAGTTGGATGTTGCGGAACGCGACCTGATCGTCGGCGCCATGGTTCTGGAGGCCGAAGTAACCGTCCTTCAGGCTGCGCGCCGGGTCCGTGTTGGTGAAGTCGTTGATCTTGACTCCGTTGAGGATGACCTGGACCCGCTCACCCTGGACCTTGATCTCGTAGCTGTTCCACTGGCCCGGAGGCCGCAGAACCTGGTCCCTGGCCTTGATGTTGGCCGACTTGAAGCCGTAGATCGCGCCCGTGGTGCGGTCCACCGCGTCGGTGGCGTCGATCTGGATCTCGTAGCCGTTGTTGACGGCCGACCAGGGATCGTCGGAGGCCGGGAAGCCGATGAAGACACCGGAGTTGTCGTCCCCGTCCATCTTCCAGTCCATCTTCAGCGAGTACGCGCCGAGCGACTTGGGCTGGTACCAGAGCATGCCCATGCCGCCCTCGGTGTGCAGCTCGCCGCCACCGATGTTGAACTTGCCCGGTCCGGCCTGCTTCCAGCCTTCCAGGGTCTTGCCGTTGAAGATGTCCCGGTAGCCGGTGTCGGGCTTGCAGTTGGCCTTCACCTGGCCGGCCGCGTAGCGCAGACCGCCCAGCAGGTGCTCACGGAAGGCCGGTTCGGCGTACGACGCCTTGGTGTGGCCGCCGCCGGTGTAGAAGGACCGGCCGCCCTCGTACGTCTGGCACCAGGCGATCGGGTGATCGCCCTTCATGGTGCCGCCCTGGTAGGTCGTCTCGTCGAGGGTGGCGAGGACCTTCACGTTCGAGCGGGGGTTGTCACGGTAGTTGTACCACTCGTCCGTGCGCTGCCACTCGTCGTCCAGGTGACCGGTCGCCGGGTGGGCCTTGTCCTCGACCCGCACGGTGGCCTGCTGGATCTGCGGGTGACCGGAGAAGTAGGCGCCGACGAGCTTGCCGTAGTAGGCCCAGTCGTACTCGGTGTCCGACGCGGCGTGCACGCCCATGTAGGCGCCGCCGGTGGAGATGTAGTACTCGAAGGCCTTCTGCTGCTCGGGGTTGAGGACGTCACCGGTGGTGGACAGGAAGACCACCGCGTCGTACCGGGCGAGGTTGTTGGTGGTGAACTGCGCCGCGGTCTCGGTGGAGTCGATCGTGATGTTGCTGGTCTTGCCCAGTTCCTTCAGGGCCGCGATCCCCTCCGGGATCGCGTCGTGCCGGAATCCGGCGGTCTTGGAGAAGACGAGGACCCGCTTCTCGGTCTTGCCGGGGGCCTGGTCGCTGATCTCGAAGTCGTCGAGGTCGAAGAGGTCGCCCTGACCGCCCTTGAAGACGAGGAACAGCTCCGTGGTGGCCGTGGGCACCGAGCGCAGCGGCACGTCGATGTCCTGGAAGGTCTCCCAGCCACCGGTCACCGGTATCGGCGCGGAGCCGAGGAGCTTGCCGGTGGCGGAGCCCGTACGTACTTCGAGGAATCCGCCCGAGCCGCCGGAGGAGATCCGGGCGGTGAGGGTCTTGGATCCGGTTAGGTTGTACGGCTTGAAGGAGATCCAGTCGTCGTTGCTGATGTCACCGACGGTCTTGCCGCCGTTGGCCGGGGCCTTGTCGTACGTCTTGATGCCCGACTGGTTGTTGAAGTGCTCGGCCTGCCGGTGGCGGGGCTGGAGCTGCACCTGGTCGTGCGTGGTGAGCGCGGCCTGGCCGCCGCCTCCGCCGTCGGTGTATTCGGCGTCCAGGACACCGAAGATGTCGGCGTTGGGGTCGTGCTCGCCGTCCGCCGGGGCGGTGATGGTGCCTTCGCAGCCCTTGGCCGAGGTGATCGGGTGGCCGTGGCTGTCGTGGCCGAGGATGTAGTTGACGGTGACCTTGGCGCAGTCGATCGGACCGTCTTCGGGGTCGGTGACGGTGACCTTGAAGGGCAGCTTGTCACCGAACTTGAAGAGGGCTCCGTCGGCGGGCACGGTGAGCGTCACCTTGGGCGCGGTGTTGCCGACCACGACCCGGACGGAGGAGTTACCGGTGTTCCCGTCGGGGTCCGTGGCGGTCAGCGTCGCGGTGTAGGTGCCGTTCTTCTTGTACACGTAGCTCGGGTTGGGCTCGGTGGACTTGCCACCGTCGCCGAAGTCCCAGGCGTAGGTGATCTCGTCACCGTCGGGGTCCGCGGTGCCGGCGGAGGAGAAGTTCGCCCGCAGCGGCGCCTTGCCGGACGTCTTGCTGGAGGTGGCCTTGACCACCGGGGCCCGGCCGTTGGCTATGTTCTCGATCCGGTAGACGGCCGAGTTCTCGTCGCCGCCGAACCAGGCGCGGCCGTAGTCGAGCACGTAGAGCGCGCCGTCGGGGCCGAACTCCATGTCCATCACCTGGGTGCCGGTCCACGGGAAGTCGTGGATCGCGGTGACGGTGCCGTCCGCTTCCTTCTCGATGCGCTTGATCCACTCACGCCCGAACTCGCCGGCGAAGAAGTCGCCGTCGTACTCCTCGGGGAACTTCGCCGCGGACTCCAGGTCCGGGTCGAAGTTGTAGACCGGGCCGCCCATCGGGGACTCGGAGCCGTCGCCGAACTCCGGGACGCTGTTCCCGTCGTACGGGATCCAGGCGGCCTGGGACGGCGGCAGGTCGGTGAGACCGGTGTTGTGCCGCGACTCGTTCTTCGGCGCCGCGCAGTCGAAGGCCGGGCCGGAGGTGCCGGTCGCGAAGTCGTAGTCGCGGTAGGCGTCGTTGTCGCCGGTGCAGTACGGCCAGCCGAAGTTGCCGGCCTCCGTCATACGGGCGAACTCGACCTGGCCGGACGGGCCGCGGGTCTCGGACGCCGCGCCCGCGTCGGGGCCGTACTCACCGACGTAGACGATGCCGGTCTTCTGGTCGACGTTGATCCGGAAGGGGTTACGGAAACCCATCCCGTAGATCTCGGGGCGCGTCTTGGCCGTGCCGGGGGCGAAGAGATTGCCCTCGGGAACGGTGTACGAGCCGTCCTCGGCGACCTTGATCCGCAGGACCTTGCCCCGCAGGTCGTTGGTGTTGCCGGAGGTGCGCCGGGCGTCGAAGGCCGGGTTGCGGTTGGGGCGTTCGTCGATCGGCGTGTAGCCGTCGGAGGCGAAGGGGTTGGTGTCGTCACCCGTCGACAGGTAGAGGTTGCCGTCCGCGTCGAAGGCGATGTCGCCGCCGACATGGCAGCACAGGCCGCGGTTGGTCTCGATGTCGAGGACCTTCTTCTCGCTGGCCTTGTCGAGGGTGCCGTCCTCCTTCAGCGTGAAGCGCGAGAGCCGGTTGTACCCGTCGAAGGGGGCGAAGTCGGCAGCCGTGCCCGTCTCGGGCGCGTCTCCGGCGGGGGTGTCGAGCACCGGGGAGTAGTAGAGGTAGATCGCCCGGTTCTCGGCGAAGTCGGGGTCGATCCCGACGCCTTGGAGGCCTTCCTCGTCGTGGGTGTACACGTCGAGCTTGCCCGCGACCTTGGTGTCGCCTGCGGCGTCGGTGATGCGGAGCGTTCCGTCGCGCGAGGTGTGCAGGACCTGGCGGTCGGGCAGGACGGCGAGCGACATGGGCTCGCCCACCTCGTCGGCGCCCTTGGCGAGGGCGACCTGCTGGAACATGTCGTCCGTCGGGTGCGGATCGTCCGGGTGCGCGGCGGCGGGGACGGCGGAGATGGTGCCGGCGATGAGGGCGCCGGCCACGAGCGCGAGGAGGGATCTGGATCTATGGCGTCTTCTGGGCACGAAAGTCCTCCAGGGGTGGGGCTGTTCGTACGTGCGGGTGTCGGGGGACGCCGAAGCGCCGCTCCCGACGGGGTGGGGATACGTCCTGTGCGAGCAACGTGGCCCCTACATCTCGCTGGACGTTAGCCCGGTTGGTCCCTGCCGGAAAGACCTTGCGCAGCAATTGGGTTCAACTTTTTCCCAGTTGAGGACAAAGGCAGAAATGGCAGACCGGACGGCCCGGCGGTGGTTTCTGACCACCGCCGGGCACGTCCCTGTCACCGCACCGTGCCGACTACGTAGGGCCCTCCTTGAGCTGGATGTTCGAGAAGGAGACCTGGTCGTCGGCGCCGTGGTTCTGGAGGCCGATGTGCCCGTCCTTCAGACCCCGGGCCGGGTCGGTGTTGGTGAAGTCGTTGATCACGACCCCGTTGAGGAAGACCTGGAGCCGCTCTCCCTCGACCTTGAGCTCGTAGCTGTTCCACTCGCCCGGCGGCTTGAGCGCCTTGTCCCTGGCCTCGATGTCGGCGGCCTGGAATCCGTACACCGATCCCGTGGTGCGGTCGTCGGCGTCGGTGGCGTCGATCTGGACCTCGTAGCCGTTGTCCACGGCCGAGTTGACGTCGTCGGAGGCCGGGAAGCCCACGAAGACACCGGAGTTGTCGTCGCCTTCCATCTTCCAGTCGAGCTTGAGCGAGTACGAGGAGAGTTCCTTGGCCTCGTACCAGAGCAGGCCCATGCCGCCCTCGGAGCGCAGCTCACCGTCGACGACCGCGAACTTGCCCGGCCCGGCCTGTTTCCAGCCGTCCAGCGTCCTGCCGTCGAAGATCGGCGTGTATCCGGGGTCGGGGTCCGGGTCGGGGTCCGGGCCGCCGGCCGGGGTGCAGTCGGCCTCGACGTGCCCGGTGGCGTACCTCAGTCCGCCGAGCAGATGGTCGCGGAAGGCCGGTTCGGCGTACGACTCCTTGGTGTGGCCGCCCCCGGTGTAGAAGGACCGGCCGCCCTCGTACGTCTGGCACCAGGCGATCGGGTGATCGCCGCCCATGGTGCCGCCCTCGTAGCTCGACTCGTCCAGGGAGGCGAGTACGCGGGCCTGTTCACGGGGGTTGGTGCGGTAGTTGTACCACTCGTCCGTACGGTCCCAGGTGTCCTGAAGATGGGCCGTGGCCGGGTGCTCGTGGTCCTCGACCTTCACGGTGGCGGGCTGGATGGCCGGGTGGGAGTCGAAGTAGGCCCCCACCAGGCCGCCGTAGAACTCCCACTCGTACTCGGTGTCGGCTGCGGCATGGATGCCCAGGTAGCCGCCTCCCCCGGCGACGTACTCCTCGAACGCCGTCTGCTGCTCGGCGTTCAGCACGTCACCGGTGGTGGAGAGGAACGCCACCGCGTCGTAGTTCGCGAGGTTCGGCGCCGTGAACGCGCCCGCGTCCTCCGTGGACTCGACCGTGATGCCGGTGGACTCCCCCAGCTCCTTCAGGGCCGCTGTACCGGCCTCGATGGAGTCGTGCCGGAAGCCCGCGGTCTTGGAGAAGACCAGGACACGCTCGCCCGCCTCGACGGGTGACTCCCCGGCGATCTCGAAGTCGTCCACCTCGAAGAGGTCGCCCTCGCCGCCCTTGAACGTCAGGACGAGATCGGTCGTCTCCGCCGGTGCGCCGGTCAGTGCCACCTCGACGTCCTCGAACGTCGTCCAGCCGCCGGTGTCGGGCACCTCGGCGGAGCCGAGCACCTTGCCGTCGGCCGCGCCCGCCCGCACCTCCAGGGTGCCGCCGGCGCCGCCGGAGGAGACCCGGGCGGTGAGCTTGGACGCGCCCGCCAGGTAGTACGGCTCGAAGGAGATCCAGTCGCCGTTCGAGATGCCGCCGACGGTCCTGCCGCCGTTGGCGCCCTCGCGGTCGGTCACGGTGGTGCCGGACGAGTCGTTGGCGTGCTCCGCCTGACGGTGCCTCGGCTGGATCTCGGACTGGCCGTGACCGGTGAGCGCGGCCTGGCCGCCGCCCCCGCCGTCGGTGTACTCGGCGTCGATCACTCCGAAGATATTGGCGTTGGGATCGTGTTCGGCGTCGGCGGGCGCCGTGATGGTGCCCTCGCAGCCGGTCTTCGAGGTGATCGGGTGGCCGTGGCTGTCATGGCCGAGGATGTAGCGGACGGTGACCTTGGAGCAGTCGATGTCCTCCCCGTCCTCCGGATCGGTCACGGTGACCTTGAACGGCAGTTCGTCGCCGAATTTGAAGAGCGTGCCCGGTGCGGGCAGTTCGAGCTTCACGACCGGCGCGGTGTTGCCGACGACCACCTGCACCGACGCGGTGCCGGTGAGTCCTCCGGGGTCCTTCGCGGTGACGGTCGCCGAGTAGGTGCCGTTCTCCTCGAAGGTGTGGGTCGGGTTCGCCTCGGTGGAGGTTCCGCCGTCGCCGAACTCCCAGGCGTACGTCAGCTCGTCACCGTCCGCGTCCTCGGTGCCCTCCGAGGAGAAGGCCACCTCCAGCGGTCCGGTGCCGGACGTCCGGTCCGCCTTGGCGACGGCGACCGGCGAGTATCCCCCGGTGGCGTTCTCGATGCGGTAGAGCGCCGAGTTCTCGTCGCCGCCGAAGTAGCCGGTGCCGTAGTCCAGGACGTAGAGCGCGCCGTCGGGGCCGAACTCCTGGTCCATGACCTGGGTACCGGACCAGGGGAAGTCGTTGATCGAGTCGACCGTGCCGTCGGCGCCCTGGTCGATGCGCTTGATCCACTTGCGGCCGAACTCGCCCGCGAAGAAGTTCCCGTCGTACTCCTCGGGGAACTTGACCGGCGAGTCGAGGTCCGCGTCGAAGTTGTAGACGGGACCGCCCATCGGGGACTCGGAGCCGTCGCCGAACTCCGGGACGCTGTTCCCGTCGTACGGGATCCAGGCGGCCTGGGACGGCGGCAGTTCGGTGAGACCGGTGTTGTGCGGCGAGTCGTTCTTCGGCGCCGCGCAGTCGAAGGCCGCACCGGATTCGCCGGTGGCGAAGTCGTAGTCCTTGAAGGGCTCGTTGTCGCCGGTGCAGTACGGCCAGCCGAAGTTGCCCGCCTCGGTGACACGTGCGAACTCGACCTGTCCGGCCGGGCCGCGGTCCGGGTCGGCCGCGCCCGCGTCGGGACCGTAGTCACCGACGTAGACGACGCCCGTCTCCTTGTCGACGGAGATCCGGAACGGGTTGCGGAAGCCCATCGCGTAGATCTCGGGCTTCGTCTTCTCCGTGCCGGGGGCGAAGAGATTGCCCTCGGGGACGGTGTACGAACCGTCGTCGGCGACCTTGATACGCAGCACCTTGCCGCGCAGGTCGTTGGTGTTGCCCGAGGAACGCCGGGCGTCGAACGCCGGGTTGCGGTCGGGCCGGTCGTCGATCGGCGTGTAGCCGTCGGAGGCGAACGGGTTGGTGTCGTCACCCGTCGACAGATAGAGGTTGCCGTCCGCGTCGAAGGCGATGTCACCGCCGACATGGCAGCAGGTGCCACGGGAGGCGGGGACGTCGAGGACCTTCTTCTCGCTCGCCTTGTCGAGGGTGCCGTCCTCGTTCAGCGTGAAGCGCGAGAGCCGGTTGACCCCGTCGAAGGCGGCGAAGTCGGCGGCGGTGCCCGTCTCCGGCGCGTCGCCGGCGGGGGTGTCGAGTGTGGGCGCGTAGTAGAGGTAGATCGCCCGGTTCTGTGCGAAGCCGGGGTCCACGCCGACTCCTTGCAGTCCTTCCTCGTCGTGGCTGTAGACATCGAGGGTGCCGGACACCTTGGTGGCGCCGCCCTCGTCGGTGATACGCAGTGTGCCGTCGCGCGAGGTGTGCAGGACCTGACGGTCGGGCAGCACCGCCAGGGTCATGGGCTCGCCCGCTTCGTCGGCGCCCTTGGCCAGGGTCACCTGCTGAAACGTGGGGGCGGCGGCCTGTCTTCCGGGGTCGGCGGCGTTGGCAGGCACGGCGCTGAGGGTCGACCCCGCGAGCAGGGCGCCGGTCAGCAGTGCGAGAAGGGATCGGCCTCTGGGACGTCGTTGACTGTGCACGAGAGTCCTCCGGTAAAGCTGCGGTACGTGCGGGTCCGAGGAGAAAAGGAGCACTGCGCTCGCCTCGGGTGGGGGGATGGGGGGAGTGCTCGTCCAAGCACCCGTGGTCCCGCATCTGTTGCACTCGGTCCGCTGTCTCGCCGGGGCGCGCCGTCGCTCCGGTGATCAACATGTCCTGTACATCTCAGTGACCGTAACTCTGTTCGTCCGAGACGGAAAGCCCTTGCGCAGCGATGAAGTTCAACTTTTTCCCGCTTCAGGACAAAGGTCATCCGGGCATGCCGGACGGCCCGGCGGTGAACTTTCCACCGCCGGGCTCGTGTTGACCTTTTCTACTCGCCGCCGCCGAAGGCCGCGTCGAAGGAGGCGGTCGGCCGGTCGAAGTCGAAACGCTTCAGATCGGCGAGCGCCTCGGGTGCGCCGGAGAGCCGGTCCATACCGGCGTCCTCCCACTCCACCGAGATCGGGCCCTCGTAGTTGATCGCCCCCAGCATGCGGAAGACGTCCTCCCACGGCACGTCGCCGTGCCCGGCCGAGACGAAGTCCCAGCCGCGCCGCGGGTCGCCCCACGGCAGGTGCGAACCGAGCCTGCCGTTGCGGCCGTCGAGACGCTTGCGCGCCTCCTTGCAGTCGACGTGGTAGATCCGGTCCCGGAAGTCGTAGAGGAATCCGGTCGGGTCCAGGTCCTGCCAGACGAAGTGGCTCGGGTCGAAGTTCAGCCCGAACGCGGGCCGGTGGTCGACCGCTTCGAGCGCCTGCTTCGTCGTCCAGTAGTCGTACGCGATCTCGCCCGGGTGGACCTCGTGGGCGTAGCGCACTCCCTCGGTGTCGAAGACGTCGAGGATCGGGTTCCACCGCTCCGCGAAGTCCTCGTAACCGCGCTCGATCATGCCGGGCGGCACCGGCGGGAACATCGCCAGCAGATGCCAGATGGACGAACCGGTGAAGCCGATGACCGTGTTGACACCGAAGGCCGCCGCGGCGCGCGCGGTGTCCTTGATCTCGGCGGCGGCCCGCTGACGTACGCCCTCGGCCTCCCCGTCGCCCCAGATGCGGGCCGGCAGGATGTTCTTGTGGCGCTCGTCGATGATGCTGTCGCAGACCGCCTGGCTGACCAGGTGGTTGGAGATCGCCCAGCACTTGAGGCCGTACTTGTCGAGCAGCTGGTGGCGGCTCTCCAGATAGCCCGGGTCGGAGAGCGCCTTGTCGACCTCGAAGTGGTCGCCCCAGCAGGCCAGTTCCAGACCGTCGTAACCGAAGTCACGGGCGAGTCGGCAGACCTCTTCCAGGGGCAGATCGGCCCACTGGCCGGTGAACAGCGTGAACGGGCGTGGCATACGGACCTTCCTAGGACTCGATGGGGGACGGGACCGGCACAGGGGTGTAGATGGCGTTCTTCTCCGCGCTGTCCTCCACGGCGGCGAGGACCCGCTGCACCTGGAGACCGTCGGCGAAGGAGGGCGCGGGATCGGTTCCGGCGGCGATCGCCTCGATCAGATCCTTGGCCTGGTGCACGAACGTGTGCTCGTAGCCGAGCCCGTGGCCCGGCGGCCACCAGGCGTCCAGATACGGGTGCTCGGACTCGGTGACCAGGATCCGCCGGAAACCGGCGGTGACCGCGGGCTCCGACTGGTCGTGGAACGACAGCTCGTTGAGCCGCTCCAGGTCGAAGGCGAGCGAACCGCGCTCGCCGTTGATCTCCAGTCGCAGCGCGTTCTTGCGTCCCGCCGCCATCCGGGTCGCCTCGAAGGACGCCAGCGCCCCCGAGGCGAGGCGTCCCGTGAACAGCGCGGCGTCGTCCACGGTGACCGGGCCCGTCTCGGCGCCGCCGCTCGCGGAGAGACCGGCCGACGCCCCTGAGAGCAGCGGCCGTTCCCGTACGAACGTCTCGGTCATCGCCGAGACCCCCACCAGCGGCTCCCCCGCCAGGAACTGGGCGAGGTCCACGATGTGCGCGCCCAGGTCGCCGAGCGCCCCCGACCCCGCGTGCTCACGCTTGAGCCGCCAGGTGAGGGGGAACTCGGCGTCGACCAGCCAGTCCTGGAGGTAGGTGACCCGGACGTGCCGCAGCGCGCCGAGCCTCCCCTCCTCGATCAGCTTGCGGGCGTACGCGATGGCGGGCACCCGCCGGTAGTTGAAGCCCACCATGGCCAACTGGCCGCGGGACCTGGCCGCCTCGGCGGCCCTGACCATGGCCTCGGCCTCGGCGACCGAGTTGGCCAGCGGCTTCTCGCACAGGACGTGCTTGCCCGCCTCCAGCGCGGCGATGGCGATCTCCGCGTGGCTGTCCCCCGGCGTGCAGATGTCGACCACCTGCACGTCGTCACGCGCGATGAGCTCCCGCCAGTCCGTCTCCGCGGCGGCCCAGCCGAGTTTGTCGGCCGCCTTGGCGACGGCCGTCTCGTCCCGCCCGCAGATGGCGGCCATGTGCGGCCGCATCGGCAGATCGAAGACATGTCCCGCCGTGCGCCAGCCCTGGGAGTGGGCGGCACCCATGAACGAGTATCCGATCATGCCGATACCGAGTGGCGGCGGTGCGCCGGCTTCCTTCTCCGACGCTTCCCTGCTGGTCATAAGGGAGTACTCCTCGTCTCTCGCGCGTGTGGGGGCTCGGGCCCTGTCGTGTGGATCGGGCCCTGACTGGCGGAGCCGGTCAGCTGAATCCCTGGGGCAGGTACTCGTCGATGTTGGTCTTGTCGACGACCGCCGAGAACAGGGTCACCTGGGCCGGGATCTCCAGACCGGCCAGGCCGCTGACGCCCTTGCTCTGGCCCAGCGCACGGGCGAGGTCGATCGCCGACGAGGCCATGATCGGCGGGTACAGCACGGTCGCCTTCAGGACGCTGTTGTCGGCCTTGATGGCGTCCATCGCCGCCTTGGCACCGGCGCCGCCGACCATCAGGAAGCCGTCACGGCCGGCCTGGTCGATGGCGCGCAGCGCGCCGACGCCCTGGTCGTCGTCGTGGTTCCACAGGGCGTCGAACTTGGACTGCGCCTGGAGCAGCTGGGCCATCTTGGCCTGGCCGGACTCGACGGTGAAGTCGGCCGCCTGGCGGGCGACCTTCTTGATGTTCGGGTAGTTCTTGAGCGCGTCGTCGAAGCCCTGGGTGCGCTGCTTGGTCAGCTCCAGGCTGTCGGGGCCCGACAGTTCGATGACGGTGGCGTTGGCCTTGTCCTTCAGCTTCTCGCCGATGTAGTTGCCCGCGTTGACGCCCATGCCGTAGTTGTCACCGCCGACGTAGCAGCGGAAGGCCTGCGGGTCGGCGAAGATCCGGTCCAGGTTGATGACGGGGATGCCCGCGCGCATCGCCTTGAGACCGGCCTGGGTGAGGGCCTTGCCGTCGGCCGGCAGGATCACCAGGACGTCGACCTTCTTGTTGATCAGGGCGTCGATCTGGCCGATCTGGGCCGCGGTGTCGTTCGAGCCCTCGGTGATGTCGAGGGTGACGTCCGAGTACTTCTTCGCCTGGGCACGGGCGTTGTCGTTGATCGCGTTGAGCCAGCCGTGGTCGGCCTGGGGACCGGCGAAGCCGATCGTGACCGGCTTGCCGGGCTTGTCGTCGGCCGCCGGCTCGGTCTTCGCGGCGGGCTCGTCCTTCTCGTTGCTGGTACAGGCGGTCAGGAGGGCACCCGCGGAAATGGCGGCGGTGCCGAACAGCAGGCCTCTACGGCTCGTTTCTGGCATGACGGTTCGTCCCCTTCAGGAGAGCAATGTGAGCGGTGCGTCGGAAGCGGTGCTTCGGGAAGCGGTACGAGGTCGGGCCCCGGGTTGCGGGGTCAGGCCTCGCCGTTGCGCGCCGTGCGGCGCTGGACCAGTACGGCGGCGACGATGATCGCGCCCTTGGCGATCTGCTGGACGTCGCTCTGCAGGTTGTTGAGCGCGAAGATGTTGGTGATGGTGGTGAAGATCAGGACACCGAGCACGGAGCCGACGATCGTGCCGCGGCCACCGCTGAGCAGGGTGCCGCCGATGATCGCCGCCGCGATGGCGTCGAGCTCGTAGAGGTTTCCGTTCGTGTTCTGTCCGGAGCCGGAGAGCACGATCAGCATGAAGGCCGCGATACCGCAGCACAGTCCGGAGAACAGGTACAGATACAGCCGCTGCCTGCGGACGTCGATACCGGCGAGCCGGGTCGCCTCCGCGTTGCCGCCGACCGCGATCGTGCGGCGGCCGAAGGTCGTACGGTTCAGCAGCAGCCAGCCGACCACCGTCACCAGCGCGAAGATGATGACGAGCGGCGGGATCCCGAGGATGTACGAGTCCCGGGCGCCGAGGTCGAGCACCGACTTCAGGGTGACGATCTGCGTGTTGCCGTCGGTGATCTGGAGGGCCAGACCACGGGCGGACGCCATGATCGCGAGAGTCGCGATGAACGGCGCCATGCCGCCGTAGGCGATCAGCACACCGTTGACCAGGCCACAGGCCAGACCCACGATGATCGCGGTGAACAGGATGCCGGCGAAGCCGTACTCCTGGGTCGCCAGCGTCGTCGCCCACACCGAGGCCAGGGCCACGATCGCGCCGACCGACAGGTCGATACCGCCGCTGGTGATGACGAAGGTCATACCGACGGTGACGACACCGATGATCGACGCCTGGGTCAGGACCAGTTGAAGGTTGCTGGTGTCCAGGAACTGTTCGGGCTTGGTGATACCGCCGACGACTATCAGGGCGGCGAGCACGCCGAGCAGCGAGAGGGTACGGAAATCGAGACGCAGCCCGAGCGGCGGCCGTCCCCCGGAGCCTCCCGGTGTCTTCCCGGCGGGCTTGGTCAGCGGTACGGGTACGGCGTCGGCGGCGGGGGCCGCGTCGGGCCCGCCCTGTCGCGCCTCAGAGGCAGGCTGTTTCATGGCGTCGGACTCCCTTCCATCACAAGGTCGAGTACACGGTGCTCGTCCAGCTCCTGGGCCGGTGACGTATGGACGACACGGCCCTCCCGGAGCACCAGCACCCGGTCGGCGAGGCCAAGGACCTCGGGGACCTCGCTGGAGACGAGAAGTACGGCTAGGCCGTCGTCGGCCAGCCGGCGGATCACGGAGTAGAGCTCGGCCCGGGCGCCGACGTCCACACCGCGGGTGGGCTCGTCGAGGAGCAGCACCCGGCAGCCGCGGAGCAGCCAGCGGGCGAGGACCGCCTTCTGCTGGTTGCCGCCGGACAGGGTGCGGATGATCGCGTCGGGGTTGTCGGGGCGCAGGGACAGTTCCTGGGTCGCCGCCCTGGCGGCCTTGCGCTCGGCGGCGCTGTCCAGCCAGCCGGCGCGGGAGAACCGGGACATGGACGACACGGACACGTTGCGGGTGACCGACTGGATGAGCAGCAGGGCCTGGGCCTTGCGCTCCTCGGGCGCCAGGCCGAGTCCGGCGCGTACGGCGGCGCGGACGCTGCCGGGCTTCAGCTCCTTGCCGTCGACCAGGACCCGGCCGCCGGTGGGCTTGCGGGCGCCGAAGATGGTCTCCAGGATCTCGGAGCGCCCCGAGCCGACCAGACCCGCGAGGCCGACGATCTCGCCGGGCCGCAGTTCGAGGTCGACGGGTTCGAACTCCCCTTCCCTGGTCAGGCCTTCGGTCCGCAGCACTGGCTCGCCGCGCGGGGCGTCCGCGAGCGCCGGGCGGTCGGGGAAGACGTACGCGACCTCGCGGCCGGTCATCAGGGAGACGACGTCGCTGGTGGGGGTCTCCTTCGCGGGCAGACCCACGGCGACGGTGCGGCCGTCCTTGATGACGGTCACGCGGTCGCCGATCCGGCGGATCTCCTCCAGACGGTGGGAGATGTAGATGACGGCGACACCGTCGGCGGTGAGGGTGTCGACGATACGGAAGAGGTTGTCGACCTCGTCCGGGTCGAGCGCGGCCGACGGCTCGTCCATCACGATGAGACGTACCTCGTGGGAGAGCGCGCGGGCCATGGAGACGATCTGCTGGTGCGCGGCGGAGAGTTCACCGACCTGCCGGCCCGCGGGGATCTCGGGGTGGCCGAGCCTGGCGAGCAGCGAGGTGGCGGCGGTCCTGGCCTCGCCACCCTTGACGATGAAGCCGGCGGAGGTCGGCTCGTGACCGAGGAAGATGTTCTCGGCGACCGACAGGCCCTCGACCAGGTCGAGTTCCTGATAGATGGTCGCGATGCCGAGCTTCATCGCCGCGATGGGTGACTTGAGCTGGACCTCTTCGCCGCGCCAGGTGATGACACCGTCGTCGGGCTGGTGCGCGCCGGCGAGCACCTTGATGAGTGTGGACTTTCCGGCCCCGTTCTGGCCGAGCAGACAGTGGACTTCGCCTGCCTGGACCTCCAGGTCCACGCCGTCCAGGGCGCGGACGCCCGGGAACAGCTTGGTGATGCCGGACATGGTGAGCAGGTTGCCTTCGGGTGGTGCTGGTGCCATGGCGTATCCCCTCGGCGGATGCGGCCGGTGAGCGGGCGTGCGGGCGTGCGGGCGTGCGGAACAGGACGTGCGGCTGCTGCGGATGGTGCGGCTCGTGCTGGACGTACGGCTCGTGCTGGACGTACGGCTGGTGCTGGACGTGCGGCTCGCGGGTGATGCGGCTCGCGCAGGTGGCGTCAGGAGGTGCGTGACGCCGTGACCGGTGGTGCTTTTGTTGCGTCTTTTGCTGTTATTTCGGTGGAACGGGGTGAAGCGTGTGCCGTACGGCCTGACGTCGGGGTGCCGGTGTCAGGCCGGGGAGAAGAGGTGGTCGCTGATGAGGCGGGCCGCGCCGGTGACTCCGGCGGTCGGCCCCAACTCCCCCAGAACGATGGGGAGGTTGCCGGTGGCCAGCGGCAGTGACTGGCGGTAGACCTGGGTACGGACGCTGGCCAGCAGGGTGTGGCCGAGTCCGGTCACCCCGCCGCCGATGACGACGAGGCCCGGGTTGAAGAAGCTGACGAGTCCGGCGATGACCTGGCCGACCCGGTTGCCGCCCTCGCGGATGAGGTAGAGCGCGGTGGGGTCGCCGGCGGCGGCGGCCACGGCGACATCGGCTGCGGTGAGCCGGCCGGCCGCTTCGAGGCGCGCGGCGAGTTCGGCGGAACGGCCCGTACGGGCGGCGTCCTCGGCGTCCCTGGCCAGCGCGGCACCGCTGAAGTGGGCTTCCAGGCAACCTCTGTTGCCGCAGACGCAGGCGCGTCCGTCGGGCTCGACCCGGATGTGGCCGATGTCGCCCGCGCTGCCGGTCGTACCCCGGTAGACCTCGCCGCCGACCACTATGCCGCAGCCGATACCGGTGCCGATCTTGATGCAGAGGAAGTCGCCCACGGAGCGTGCGACGCCCGCGTGCTGCTCGCCCATCGCCATCAGATTCACGTCGTTGTCGACCATGACGGGGCAGCCGAGATCCTGGCTGAGCGCCTCACGTACGGGGAAGCCGTCCCAGCCGGGCATGATCGGCGGCGCGACCGGTACGCCTTCGGGGAAGCGGACGGGGCCGGGGACGCCGATGCCGGCGCCGTCGTAGCCGTCGGCCAGTCCGGAGGCCTTGAGCTTGGCGGCCATCGCGAGCACCTGCTCGAAGACGGCGACCGGGCCCTCACGGACGTCCATGGGGTGGTTGACGTGGCCGAGCACTTCGAGTTCGGCGTTGGTGACGGCCACGTCGATGGACGTGGCGCCGATGTCGACGCCGAGGAAGCGCAGGGCGGGCGCGAGCCGGATGTTGTGGGAGCGACGGCCGCCGCGCGACGCGGCGAGTCCGTCGGCGACGACGAGTCCGGTCTCCAGCAGCCGGTCGACCTCGACGGCGAGCTTGGAGCGGGAGAGGTCGACCTGATCGCCGAGCTGGGCGCGGGAGTTGGGCCCACCGTCACGCAAGAGCCGGAGCAGTCGCGCCTGATGAGCGTTCGCGGGTCGTGCGGTCATACGTCTCACGCGCCCCTCCCCGCCTCTCGGCTGTGTGTGCGTCGCTACGTCGGGTGTCGTTTCGACGGGCTTTCGAGGGGAACGTAGCAGCGCTTGACCCGAGTGGGAAGAAGTTGAGCAGGAATCCCTCCTAACTTTCTCCACAGTCAGGACAAAGACAGATGGCCGTGTACGGGGACCGGGCGCGCGAAAGGCGCCCCCGTAACCCGTCGGGGGCGCCTCACTCTTCATTCGCACACGTGCGAATCCATCGGACCGGGTGTCGGGGCGGGTGTCCGAGCGGACGTCGGACCCGGCTCAGACCTGGGTGTCCCCGCGGTGGTGGTACGTGGTGCGCGTCTGCTCAGTGTGGGTGCGCATGACCTCCGTGGCGGCCTGCTCGTCCCGTGCGGAGATCGCCGCGATCAGGGCCCGGTGCTCGATCCAGGACTGCTTGCCGCGCTGCCGTGCCACCGGTGTGTAGTACCAGCGCACCCGGCGGTCCACCTGCGCCGCCAGCTCCGCCAGGACGACGTTCCCCGCCAGTTCCATCACCTTCGCGTGGAACGCCGCGTTCGTCGCGACCGTGAGGTCCACGTCGTCGTCGGCCACCGACTGCTCGCCCTTGGCGCAGAGTGCCTCCAGCGCCGCGATCCCCGCCGAGCCCGAATTCGCAGCCGCAAGCCTCGCCGCCTCGGCCTCCAGGAGCGTACGGACCGAGAGCAGCTGGTCCGCCTCCGCCTCGGTCGGCTCGTGGACGAACGCGCCCTGTGCGGGCCGCAGATCGACCCAGCCCTCGGTGTTCAGCCGTTGCAGCGCTTCGCGTACGGGCTGGCGGGAGACCCCGAGATGGCCGGCGAGCTCGCTCTCCACCAGGTGCTGTCCGGGCCGGAGTTGACGGACGGTGATGAGTTCGAGGAGAGCCTCGTAGACACGCTCGCGCAGCGGGCCAGGGCGTTCGAGTTTGGGCACTGAGCCCTGCGGCAGTCCTGCGGACAACATTGCGGTCCCCCATCCTGGCTGATCCACGGCAAAGACCTCGGCAACAGAGAGCAACGATTGGCTATCGTCTACAGTCTACCGAGAACCGTAGCGGTCAGGGGCAGCGGATGACCTGCCCGGCGTAAGAGAGATTCCCGCCAAAGCCGAAAAGCAGCGCCGGAGCGCCCGATTCCACCTCGCCGCGCTCCACCAGCTTGGACAGCGCCATCGGGATCGACGCGGCCGAGGTGTTGCCGGAGTCCACGACATCGCGCGCGATGACCGCGTTGACCGCGCCGATCTTCTGGGCGACCGGCTCGATGATCCGCAGGTTGGCCTGGTGCAGTACGACGGCGGCCAGGTCCTCGGGCGCGATGCCCGCGCGTTCGCAGACCTTGCGGGCGATCGGCGGGAGCTGGGTGGTGGCCCAGCGGTAGACGGACTGGCCCTCCTGTGCGAAGCGCGGCGGGGTGCCCTCGATCCGTACGGCGTTGCCCATCTCCGGCACCGAGCCCCAGAGCACCGGACCGATGCCCGGCTCCTCGCCCGGCCGGACCGCCTCGACGACCGCCGCGCCCGCGCCGTCGCCGAGGAGGACGCAGGTCGAGCGGTCGGTCCAGTCGGCGATGTCGGCCATCTTGTCCGCGCCGATGACCAGCGCGCGGGTCGCGGCACCGGCCCGTACGGCGTGGTCGGCGGTGGCGAGCGCGTGGGTGAAGCCGGCGCAGACCACGTTGAGGTCCATCACGGCCGGCGAGCCCATGGAGAGCCGGGCGGCCACCCGCGCGGCCATGTTCGGCGACCGGTCGATCGCCGTGGACGTGGCGACCAGGACGAGGTCGATGTCCGCGGGGGTCAGGCCGGCCGCGGCGAGCGCCTTGGCCGCGGCGTGCGCGGCCAGCTCGTCCACCGGCTCGTCGGGCCCCGCCACATGCCGTGTCTTGATACCGACACGGCTCGTGATCCATTCATCACTGGTGTCGACCATGCCCGCCAGGTCGGCGTTGGTGAGCACCTTGGCGGGCTGATAGTGCCCGAGCGCGGCGATACGAGTGCCGGTCATGCCCGGACCCCCTCTTCGGTCGACGTCAGGAGATCCCCAGTCTCGTCAGCGACTCACGAGTAAGGGGGCAGGCGACCCAACAGGATTCCCCGCCTCCTCTTGGAGACTCCGGATCATCCGGTGTCGTCCGAGGTCACCAGCCGTCACCCGGAGTCACCCGGTGAACAGCTGAGTGGCCTTTCGGACCAGTTCGTACAGACCGTACGCGAGAGGGACGCCTACCCAGAGCCACGCGAAGACGATCAGCGCGGTTCGCCGGGACTCAGACACTGCGCTCCCGCTCTGCGGTGCTGTGCTCATCGGGGGTCTCCTTCCGTTCTTCGGACTTCGGCGCTTCGGACTTCGATGCTTCGGACTCAGGCGCTTCGGACTCAGGCACCTCGGGTGCGGTGCCGGGTGCGGTGTCCGGCAGATGGTGGCGCGGATGTACGGGGCGGACCAGCTCGTTGGCCACGAAGCCGACGACGAGCAGCCCGATCATGATGGTCAGCGAGAGTCCGTACAGTCCGGGGCCGCTCTTGCCGGCCTCCTCCTGGCTGTCGGCGACCCGGTTGACGATGAGCGGGCCGAGGACGCCGGCCGCCGACCAGGCGGTGAGCAGCCGTCCGTGGATCGCGCCCACCTGGTAGGTGCCGAACAGATCCTTGAGGTACGCGGGGACGGTCGCGAAGCCGCCTCCGTAGAAGGAGAGGATCACCAGCGCGCAGATGATGAACAGCGGCTTGGACGTGTCGCCGAACTGCGCGATCAGCAGATACATCAGGGCGCCCACGCCCAGGTAGAGGCGGTAGGTGTTCTTCCGGCCGATCACGTCGGAGGTGGACGACCAGCCGATCCGGCCCGCCATGTTGGCCGCCGACAGCAGCGCGACGAAACCGGCCGCGGCCGACACGGAGACCGGCGTGTCGGTGTCGGCGAAGAAGTCGGAGATCATCGGGGCGGCCTTCTCCAGGATGCCGATGCCCGCGGTGACGTTCATACAGAGGACGATCCACAGCAGCCAGAACTGCGGTGTGCGCACGGCCGACCTGGCGGAGACCTGGGCGGTGGTGATCAGGGCCGACGTGGGCGCCGCCACCGCGGCCTTCGGCGCCGCGTCGGGGCGCGGGACGCGGATCAGCAGGACGCCGAGCAGCATGAAGACCGCGTAGACCAGGCCGTGCACGAGGAAGGCCTTGGCGATGCCGTCGTCCGTGGAGCCGAACGACTCCAGCATCTGCGCGGACCACGGGGACGCGATGAGCGCGCCGCCGCCGAAGCCCATGATCGCGATGCCGGTCGCCATGCCGGGCCGGTCGGGGAACCACTTGATCAGCGTCGAGACGGGCGAGATGTAGCCGATGCCGAGTCCGATGCCGCCGACGAAGCCGTAGCCGAAGACGATCAGCCAGAACTGCTCGGTCGCGGCGCCGAGCGCGGAGAGCAGGAAGCCGGACGAGAAACAGATGAGAGCGACGGTCATCGCCCAGCGTGGGCCGTTGCGTTCGACGAGCGTGCCGCCGAAGGCGGCGGACAGGCCGAGCATCACGATGCCGAGCTGGAAGGGCAGGGCGCTCTGGGTGCCGGAGAGGCCGAGGGCGGATTCCAGCGGCGGCTTGAACACGCTCCAGGCGTAGGCCTGCCCGATCGAGAGGTGCACGGAGAGCGCCGCGGGGGGTACCAGCCAGCGGCTCCAGCCGACCGGGGCGAGTGGTGGGGTCATGGTCGCGAAGCCTAGGAACCGTCCGGACCGTTTGGGAAGATCTTTGACCGGTCGGTTCACGTCGACCGTATGCCGACGACAGAAGCCTTGTCGGCAGTTATTCCATACTGTAGACAATATATCGTCGGCAAAGTATGTCCCTTTCGCTGATTCCGCGCTTCTCCCAACACCCTCAGAGCGAACGGAGAGCCCCACGGTGAAAGTCGCAGTCGTCGGCGCCGGTGCCATCGGCGCCTATGTCGGAGCCGCGCTCGATCGAGCAGGCGCCGAAGTCCATCTCATCGCCCGTGGACCGCACCTGGCGGCCATGAGGCAGCACGGAGTCCGGGTGTTCAGCCCGCGCGGTGATTGGACCGCGCGGGTGCACGCCACCGACCAGCCGGCCGACATCGGTCCGGTCGACTATGTGTTCCTGGGCCTCAAGGCGAATTCGTACGCGGCGTGCGGGCCGCTCGTCGCGCCTCTGCTCCAGGACCACACGGCGGTCATCGCCGCCCAGAACGGCATTCCCTGGTGGTACTTCCACCAACACGGCGGCCCGCACGACGGCCGCCGCATCGAGAGCGTCGACCCCGGCGGCTCGGTCAGCGCGGTCCTGCCGCCGGAGCGCGCCATCGGCTGTGTGGTCTACGCGGCGACGGAGCTGGAAGGGCCGGGCGTCGTACGGCACTTGGAAGGCACCCGGTTCTCCATCGGGGAACCCGACCGGTCGCTCTCGCCGCGCACCAAGGAGTTCGGCGAGGCCATGCGGGCGGGCGGGCTCAAATGTCCGGTCGAGGCCGAACTGCGCGACGAGATCTGGATCAAGCTCCTCGGCAACATCTCCTTCAACCCGATCAGCGCGCTGACCCGCGCCACGATGCGGGAGATGTGTCTGCACCGCACCACCCGGGAGGTCATCGAGCTGATGATGACCGAGACGCTCCGGGTGGCCGAGGCACTCGGCTGCCACCCCGACATCTCCGTCGAACGCCGGCTGGCCGGCGCCGAACGGGTCGGGGACCACCGGACCTCCACGCTCCAGGACCTGGAGAAGGGGAAGCCGATGGAGCTGGACGTGCTGCTCGCGGCCGTCGTCGAACTCGCCGCGATGTGCGACATCGAGGTGCCGACGCTCCGTACGGTCGACGCGATCTCGGACCTGCTGGCCCGGGGCGTCGCCGCGTAGGTCCGCGGCCGGTCGCACCGGTCCCCGCTCGCCGGACGGGCTCGATCGAGCCCGTCCGGCGAGCGGGGACGAACCGGCCCGCCCGGCGGACCCGGCGCTCCCGGGCCCCACACAAAACCCCTACGCAAGGCTTCCGCTTCCCGCGGCTCATCGGGATACTGTATGCAATGGCGCGGCCACAGGCCATGACTCATGAGGGAGCGCAGCGTGAAAAGCAGCGCAAGAAGGCGGGATCGCACGCCGAAGACCTACGCCAGGCTCGAACACCCGCTGGTGCGGGACGAGAAGGGCGGCCCGTTCCGCCGGGCGACCTGGGAAGAAGCACTGGACCGGGCGGCCGAGGGGCTGGGTGCCGCGCGCGGCGCGTTCGGCATGTTCTCGTGCGCGCGGGCCACCAACGAGATGAACTACGTCGCGCAGAAGTTCGCGCGCGTGGTGATGGGCACCAACAACGTCGACTCCTGCAACAGGACATGTCACGCCCCGAGCGTCGCCGGTCTCTCCGCGGCCTTCGGATCCGGCGGTGGCACCTCCTCGTACGGGGAGGTCGAGCACACGGATCTGATCGTGATGTGGGGCTCCAACGCCCGCTTCGCGCACCCGATCTTCTTCCAGCACGTCCTCAAGGGCATCAGGAACGGCGCGCGGATGTACGCCGTCGACCCCCGGCGCACCAGCACCGCCGAGTGGGCCGAGAGCTGGATGGGGCTCAACGTCGGTACGGACATCCCGCTCGCCCACGCCGTGGGCCGCGAGATCATCCACGCCGGCCTGCACAACAAGGCGTTCGTCGAGCAGGCCACCACCGGCTTCGACGAGTACGCGGCCGAGGTCGAGCCGTGGACGCTCACGGTCGCCGAGAAGGTGACGGGCGTGCCCGCCGCGGCGATCCGCGACCTCGCCCACGCCTACGCCCGTGCCGAGCGCGCCCAGTTGTGCTGGACGCTCGGTATCACCGAGCACCACAACGGCACCGACAATGTCCGGGCGCTGATCAATCTCTCGCTGCTCACCGGGCACGTCGGACGGTTCGGCTCCGGGGTCCAGCCCCTGCGCGGGCAGAACAACGTGCAGGGCGGCGGCGACATGGGGGCCATCCCCAACCGGCTGCCGGGCTTCCAGGACATCCTCGAACCGGATGTGCGGCGGAAGTTCGAGACCGCGTGGGACACCGTGATCCAGCCCCGCTACGGCCTCAACCTGACCGACATGTTCGAGGCGATGGAGACCGGCGATCTGAGGGCCGTCTACTGCATCGGCGAGAACCCGGCGCAGTCCGAGGCCGACAGCGAGCAGGCCGTGACCCGGCTGAAGGCGCTCGACTTCCTCGTGGTGCAGGACATCTTCCTCACGAAAACGGCCGAGTTGGCGGACGTGGTCCTGCCCGCCACCGCCGCCTGGTGCGAGACCGACGGCACCACCACGAACAGCGAGCGCCGGGTCCAGCGCGTACGCAAGGCGCTCGACCCGCCGGGCGAGGCGCGCGAGGACATCGACATCATCTGCGACCTGGCCGGCCGGCTCGGGCACCCGTGGAAGTTCGCGGACGCCGAGACCGTCTGGAACGAGCTGCGCGCCCTGTCGCCGGACCACTTCGGGATGACGTACGACCGGCTGGCCGAGCACCAGGGCATCCAGTGGCCGTGCCCCGACACCGAGCGGCTCGAACCCACCTATCTGCACGGCAGGTTGTGGGACGCGGACCCCGCCAGGCGCGGCACGCTCGCCCCGTTCGGCATCGTGAAGCACGATCCACCGGTGGATCTGACGGATGATCAGTATCCGATCAGGCTCACCACTGGGCGGCGGCTCGACTCGTACAACACCGGTGTACAGAGCGGGAGTTACGCCTCCCCGCTGCGCCGCGGCGAGTATCTGGAGCTGTGCCCGGAGGACGCGGAAGCGTATGGGGTCGAGGTCGGTGAGGAGGTCCAGATCTCCTCACGGCGCGGCACGGTGCGGGCGCCGGTGTGGATCGACCCCGGGCTCCGTCCCGGACTGGCCTTCATGACCATGCATTTCCCGGACGAGGTGGACACCAACCAGCTGACGATCGAGGCGAACTGCCCGATCGCCGGCACCGCCGAGTTCAAGGCCTCGGCCATCCGGATCGAGAAGTTGCCCGGATACGTGACAGAGATGTCCGCGACAGCGGCGAGGAGCTGAGAATCAGTGGACCTGCACTTCGGTGACAGCAAACCGACGGACGAGGAACGGGCGGCGGTCGACTCGCTGCTCGGCCCCGCCACGTCGGCGTGGGAAGGCGCGGAGGACCGTTCGGACACGGATCTGCGCTGGGCCCGTGGTGGTCGCGAGGCACGCGAACGGCGCGATCTGCTGTTGCCGGGGCTGCACGCCGTCAACGACCGCGTCGGCTGGATCAGCGAAGGCGCGCTCGCCTATCTGTGCCGGCGGCTCACGGTGCCGCCGGCGGAGGCGTACGGCGTGGCGACGTTCTACGCGATGTTCGCGCTCAAGCCCCGGCCCGCCAAGGTGCTGCACGTCTGCACCGACCTGGCGTGCGCGGCGAAGGGTTCCGGAGAGGTCTGCGCGGATCTGGAGGAACGCGTCGGCGCGGCGGGCGCGGTGGCCGAGGGGTTCGCCTGGCAGTCGAGCCCGTGTCTGGGGCTGTGCGAACGGGCCCCGGCGGCACTGGTGTTGCAGGCGGGCACCCCGTCCGACACGGTGCCCGCGCAGCGGGACCCCCGGCTCAAGGGCGTCGGTGCCTCGGCGTCGGCGAATGACCGGGCCCGGCCGGACGAGGCGGACGGGGCGGACGGGGGCGGCGAAGTCACCCCCCTCCGGGCTGCTCCCGCCCCGACCGGCGCGGTGGTCACTCCCCTGCGCAGGCCCGTCAACGGTCCGTCGGCCGAACCCGCCCCCCGGCGGCAGGCGTTCGCCGTCATCGCACCGGCCACCGCCGACGCGCTGGTCGACGCCGCCACGGCTCCGCGGGAAGCCCCCGAGGAGCCCTCCGCCGCCATGGCCGTACCCCAGGCCGGTCAGGAGGGACTGCTGCTGCTCCAACGGGTCGGCGTCGTCGACCCGTACAGCATCGACGACTACCGTTCCCACGGCGGATACGGCGCCCTGCGGCGGGCGTTCGACATCGGGCCGGCCGGAGTGATCCGCGAGGTCACCGACGCCGGACTGCTCGGCCGCGGCGGCGCCGCCTTCCCCACCGGGCGCAAGTGGCAGGCCACCGCGTCCCAGCCCGAGCGGACGCACTATCTGGTCTGCAACGCCGACGAATCCGAGCCCGGCACCTTCAAGGACCGGGTGATCATGGAGGGCGACCCGTTCGCCCTGATCGAGGCCATGACCATCGCCGGTTACGCCACCGGCGCCCACGTCGGCTACCTCTATCTGCGCGGCGAGTACCCGCGCGCCCTGCACCGTCTGGAGAACGCCCTCACCCAGGCCCGCCTCCGCGGCTTCCTCGGGGACGACGTCCTCGGCCAGGGCTACGCCTTCGACATCGAGATCCGCCGGGGCGCCGGCGCCTACATCTGCGGCGAGGAGACGGCCCTCTTCAACTCGATCGAGGGCTTCCGCGGCGAACCGCGCTCCAAGCCGCCGTTCCCGGTGGAGAAGGGCCTGTTCGGCAAGCCGACGGCCGCCAACAACGTCGAGACGCTGATCAACGTGCTGCCCATCCTGACGATGGGCGCCGAGGCGTACGCGGCGATCGGCACCGAGAACTCCACCGGACCGAAACTCTTCTGCGTCTCGGGCAACGTCGAGCGGCCCGGCATCTACGAGCTGCCGTTCGGCGCCACGCTCGGCGAACTCCTCGACCTCGCGGGCACGCCGACCGAGATCAGGGCCATCCTGCTCGGCGGCGCCGCGGGCGGTTTCGTACGGCCCGACGAGCGGGACATCCCGCTCACCTTCGAGGGCACCAGGGCCGCCGGCACCACCCTCGGCTCCGGCGTGATCCTGGTCATGGACGGCACCGTCGGCCTGCCCCGGACACTGCTGCGCATCGCCGAGTTCTTCCGCGACGAGTCCTGCGGTCAGTGCGTGCCCTGCCGGGTCGGCACCGTCCGCCAGGAAGAGGCGCTGCACCGCATCAAGGACCGTACGGGCGCCGAGGCGTCCGACGACATCGCGCTGCTGCGCGAGGTCGGTCAGACCATGCGCGACGCCTCCATCTGCGGTCTGGGACAGACCGCGTGGAACGCCGTCGAGTCCGCCATCGACCGTCTGGGGGCTTTCAAGTGACCGTCATACCTCTTCAACTGCCGCGCCGTCTGCTTGAGTTCACACTCGACGGCGAGCCGACCCGGGTCCCCGAGGGCTCCACGATCCTGGACGCCTGCCGGGCCGCGGGCAAGGACATCCCGACCCTCTGCGAGGGCGACACACTCACGCCGAAGAACGCGTGCCGCGTGTGCGTCGTGGAGGTGGAGGGCGCCCGTACGCTGGCCCCGGCCTGCTCACGCCGGGCGGAGGCCGGGATGACGGTCCTCACCGACTCCGAGCGCGCCAGGACCAGCCGCAAGGTCGTCCTGGAGCTGCTCGCGTCGTCCACCGACCTGTCCACGACACCGCGCGCGGCCGAGTGGATCAAGGAGTACGAGGCCAAGCCCGACCGGTTCGGCCCCGACGCCGCCCGGGTCAACGAGACACCGAAGATCGACAACGATCTCTACGTCCGGGACCTCGACAAATGCATCCTCTGTTACAAGTGCGTCGACGCGTGCGGCGACCAGTGGCAGAACACCTTCGCCATCTCCGTCGCCGGGCGCGGCTTCGACGCCCGGATCTCCACCGAGCACGCCGTGGCGCTCCCCGAATCGGCGTGCGTCTACTGCGGCAACTGCATCGAGGTCTGCCCCACGGGCGCCCTCAGCTTCAAGTCGGAGTTCGACATGCGCGAGGCCGGGACCTGGAACGAATCCGCGCAGACCGAGACCACGACGATCTGCGCGTACTGCGGTGTGGGCTGCAACCTCACCCTGCACGTGCAGGACAATGAGATCGTCAAGGTCACCTCACCGCACGACAACCCGGTGACCCACGGCAACCTGTGCATCAAGGGGCGCTTCGGCTACCAGCACGCACAGCAGCACTAGCACCGCCACCGGGTACCGGGTACGACAGCGACAGAGCAGAATCCGAACGAGCGAGGAACGGGGAGGATCACCATGGGACGGGTCACCGAGCGCCGCCGCACCATCCGCATCAGGGACGGTGCCGTCACCACCCGCCCCGACACCCTCGTCGCCGAGGAGCCCATGGAGATCCGGCTGAACGGCAAGCCGCTCGCCATCACCATGCGCACCCCCGGCGACGACTTCGCACTCGCCGCCGGATTCCTGGTCAGCGAGGGCGTCCTCGGCTCGGCCGAGGACGTCCGCTCGATCGTGTACTGCGCGGGGGCGACGGACGACGGCGGGAACACGTACAACGTGGTGGACGTCCAGCTCGCGCCCGGCGTCCCGATGCCGGACATCACGCTGGAGCGCAACGTCTACACCACGTCCTCGTGCGGCCTCTGCGGCAAGGCCAGCCTCGACGCCGTACGCACCACCGCGCGCTTCCCGATCGCCGACACTCCCCCGGTCCGTGTCGAACCGGCTCTGCTCTCCCTCCTCCCCGACCGGTTGCGGGCGGCACAGCAGGTCTTCGACCGGACCGGGGGTCTGCACGCGGCGGCCCTGTTCTCCGAGGACGGCGAACTTCTCGACATCCGGGAGGACGTGGGCCGCCACAACGCGGTCGACAAGCTCGTCGGACGGGCGCTCCAGCAAGGGCTGCTGCCGCTGTCACGGGTGATCCTGCTGGTGTCGGGCCGCGCGTCCTTCGAACTCGCCCAGAAGGCGGTGATGGCCGGAATCCCGGTCCTGGCGGCGGTCTCCGCGCCCTCGTCGCTCGCCGTCGACCTCGCCGCGGAGGCCGGGCTGACCCTGGTCGGCTTCCTCCGCGGCCCCTCCATGAACGTGTATGCCGGCGACGACCGCATCGCCCTCCACAGCGAGGTGTGACGCGCTGCCGCTGCACGGGATACACGGGATAGGGACCCGGCCGGCGGGGAGCGCCCCCTGCGCCGGCCGGGTCTTGCCCCAGTTTCTTCCTGGGGCTCGGTTCGCCTCCGGGGCGCCGTGAGTCGATGTCGACGGTCGACCGTGCTCGGCCCCTCGTTCCTCGGGGCCCGCGCGCGCTCTCCCTTTCGACACCGCCGCGCCCCTTCGGCTCACTCGCCAGGTCCCCCGCCCGGCCGTCCTGGCGCCCTACCGTCCTGCCCGGCTCACTCGGCGGCGGCTCGGCCGACCCGGGGCTGGGCCGAGCGAGGTTCAGCCGGTCGCGGCTCCTCCGGCAGCGGGTCGAGTGAGCGGCGCTTCGCGATCATCGCGCAGACCACCAACTGGAGCATGTGGAACAGCATCAGCGGCATGACCGCCAGGCTGGCCTGCGCGCCGAACAGCACGCTCGCCATCGGCAGCCCGGCCGCGAGGCTCTTCTTCGACCCGGCGAACTGGATCGCCACCCGGTCCGCCCTGCCGAAGCCCAGGCGCCGCGCCCCGTACCAGCTGACCGTCAGCATCGCCGCGAGCAGCACCACCTCGACAGCGAACAGCGCACCGAGCCGCCCCGGAGTCACCTGGTGCCAGATTCCCGCGACCATGCCCTGGCTGAAGGCCGTGTAGACGACCAGCAGGATCGATCCGCGGTCCACCCGGCCCAGCAGCGTGCGGTGCCGGGCGAGGAAGCCGCCGACCCAGCGCCGTAGCAACTGCCCCGCCACGAACGGCAGCAGCAGCTGCGCCACGATCCGCAGCAGCGAATCGGGCGAGAAGCCACCTCCGCCGCCTCCGCCGCCTCCGCCGAGCAGGAGGGCGGCCAGCAGCGGCGTCACCACGATGCCCGCGATGCTGGAGAAGGACCCGGCGCAGATCGCCGCGGGCACGTTGCCGCGCGCCATGGAGGTGAAGGCGATGGACGACTGGATCGTCGACGGCACCAGGCAGAGGAAGAGCAGCCCGCTGTACAGCTCCGGCGTCAGGACGAAGGGCACGAGCCCGCGCGCGGCCAGCCCGAGCACCGGGAAGATCAGGAACGTGCAGGCCAGGACGGTCAGATGGAGCCGCCAGCTCTTGAGCCCGTCCATCGCCTCGCGGGTCGAGAGCCGGGCGCCGTAGAGGAAGAAGAGAAGCGCGACCGCGCCGGTCGACGCCCCGCCGGCGACGTCCGCAGCGGTACCGGACGCGGGCAGCAGTGCCGCGAGGGCGACGGTGCCGAGGAGGGCGAGGATGTACGGGTCGACGGGCAGCCAGGACGGCAGCCGCCGGCGCGGGGAGGAGGACGAGGGGGACGAGGTACGGCGGCGGTTCATGTGCTCCACTGGCTCTTGCTGTGCTCTGGATCCGGTACACCTGGGGACGTGTCGCCGATCTTGTCCGTGTTCCGGGACGGATCGCGCGCTCTCCATCGTCCAGGCTCCGGGCTTGATCGGGAATCCCGCATACGGCTCTGACTGTCATCACGTTCCGCGATGACCCGGACTACCCTGTGCCGCATGTACGACATGTACGACCCCGCGCAGCTCCGCACCTTCCTCGCCGTGGCGCAGACCCTGAGTTTCACGCAGGCCGCGCGGCGGCTGGAGGTACGGCAGTCGACGGTCAGCCAGCACGTACGGCGGCTGGAGGCCGCGGCCGGGGACCGGCAGCTCTTCACCCGTGACACGCACAGCGTGGAGCTGACCGAGGACGGCGAGGCCATGCTCGGCTTCGCCCGTACGATCCTCGCGGCCCACGAGCGCGCGGCGGCGTACTTCTCGGGGACCCGGCTGCGCGGCAGGCTCCGCTTCGGCGCCTCCGAGGACTTCGTCCTGACGCGGCTCCCCGAGATCCTGGAGTCCTTCCGTACCGACCATCCCGAGGTCGACCTGGAGCTGACCGTCGAACTCTCCGGCACGCTGCACGAACGACTGGCGGCCGGTGAGCTGGATCTGGTGCTGGCCAAGCGCCGGGGCGGTGACACGCACGGCGAGCTGGTGTGGCAGTCCACGCTGACCTGGATCGGGGCGCCGCGTCTGCGGATCGACCCCGAGCGGCCGGTGCCGCTGATCCTGTTCCCGGCGCCCGGCATCACCCGTGCCCGCGCGCTGGAGGTCCTGGAGGCGGACGGCCGCGCGTGGCGCATCGCCTGTACGAGCGCGAGCCTGAGCGGACTGATCGCGGCGGCCCGCGCGGGGCTCGGCGTGATGGCGCACAGCCGGGGCCTGATCCCGCCGGGCCTGGTGCCGGTGCCGGCCCGCGCGGCGCTGCCGGAGCTGGGCGACGTGGACTTCGTCCTGCTGCACGGGCACGGACGCCAGGACGCGGAACGGGGCGGGCGCGGTCGTCGTGCCGGGACCGCGGGAGCGTCCGACCGGAGCCCGGCCGACGCGCTCGCCGACGCCATCCTGGCCGGCGGCGACCGTCT
>NZ_JARJHW010000066.1:0-35712 GCF_040560175.1 Streptomyces panacea | reverse complement strand
GGCTCTTGGCGGGCGAGGAGCCCGGCGTCGGCGCGGGGGCCGTGGTGGGGGCCGTGGGCGGTGCGGGAGTGGGCGCCGTGGCGGGAGTGGGCGCCGTGGTCGTCGCCGGCGTGGACCCGTTGGATCCGTTGGATCCGGACCCGTTGCTCTCGGCAGCCGCCCGCGCGGCCGTCCCCGCCCCGTCCGCCGGCTTCTGCGGCGTGGCGGGCATCGCCTCGGCCCGGTCCGCGTGCGGATCGGGCTGTGCGGCGGCGAGTGGCTGGGCCTCGTCTGGCAAGAGCGCTCCTCGTGCGTTTCCGGGTCCCCCGGTCAGGTCCGGAACGGCCATGGTAACGACCTCGTGGCGCGACTGCTCACGGGACCGGTGCCCGCACGGGTTCCCGGGTGATGACAGCAGAACGCGGACGCTCCGGGTGGAATTCCCGGAGCGTCCGCTTTCGTCATGTTTCGTCACGCGGGCCTGACAGGGTCAGACCTTGATCAGCGCCTCCAGCGGAGCGCCCCGCAGATGCGGCTCCAGGCGTGCCCTGCCGTCGAGGAAGCCCAGCTCCAGCAGGACGGCCACGGCCACCACCTCGGCGCCGGCCCGGCGTACGAGTTCGACCGAGGCCTCGGCGGTGCCGCCGGTGGCGAGCACGTCGTCGATGACGATGACGCGGTCGCCCTCCCGCAGGTCCTCGGCGTGGACCTCCACCTCGGCGCTGCCGTACTCCAGGTCGTACGTCTGCGACAGCGTCGCACCCGGCAGCTTCCCCGCCTTGCGCACGGGGATGAAGCCGATGCCGGACCGGACCGCGACCGGCGCGGCCAGGATGAAGCCGCGCGCCTCCAGACCGACGATCTTCGTGGCACCGTGCCGTACGGCCAGCTCGGCCAGGGCGTCGGTGAGCGCCGTGAACGCCTTCGGATCCGCGAGCAGCGGCGTGATGTCCTTGAACATCACGCCCGGCTTCGGATAGTCGGGCACATCACGGATACGGCTGAGGAGCAGTTCCCTCGTGCTGTCGTCGGTCATCGACGCTTCCCCGACGGACGGCCCCGGCCACGGCCGCCGTGACTCCGGGGACCCGCGACCGCGGCGGCCGGGGTGTCCTGCGCCGGGGCCTCGTCGTCGCCGTCGTCCGGCTCGGCGTCCCTCGGCTCCTCGAAGCCCTCATCCGCGTAGTCGGGCGACTCGCCCTTGGCCGCGGCGGCCTTCCGCTTGGCCACTACGCGCTTCTTCAGTGCCTTTATCCGCGGCTCGCGCTCCTTGAGGTCGGCGACCAGCGGAGTGGCGATGAAGATCGACGAGTACGCACCCGCGGCGAGGCCGACGAACAGCGACAACGAGATGTCGTTCAGCATGCCGGCGCCGAGGACACCGCCACCGATGAAGAGCAGACCGGCGACCGGCAGCAGCGCGACCACGGTGGTGTTGATGGAACGCACCAGGGTGGAGTTGATGCTGCGGTTGGCGACCTCGCTGTAGGTGAAGCGCGTCTGCTTGGTGATGTCCTTCGACCCCTCCTTGAGGCTGTCGAAGACCACGACCGTGTCGTAGAGGGAGTAACCGAGAATGGTCAACAGACCGATCACCGTGCCCGGGGTGACCTCGAAGCCGACCAGCGCGTACACACCGACCGTGATCGTGAGGTCGTGGATCAGGGCGATCAGCGCCGCGACCGCCATTCTCCATTCGAAGGCGATCGCCAGATAGATCACCACCAGGATCATGAAGATCCCGAGACCCGTCCACGCCTTGTTGGCGATCTGCTTGCCCCAGCTCGGCCCGACCAGGTCGGCGTTGATCTTCTCCTGGGGGATGTCCAGATCCTTGGCGAGCTGCGTCTGGACCTTGTCGGCCTGCGCCGTGTTCAGCTCGGTGACCTGGATACGCAGGCCGCCGTTGCCGAGCTTCTGGACGATCGCGTCATGGCCGGAGGCCTTCTCCGCGTGGTCCTGCGCAGCCGCCACGGAGATGCTCGTCTTCGGGGTGTTGAAGACGGCACCACCCTTGAACTCGATGCCCATGTTGAGCCCGCGTACCGCCAGGCCCGCGATGGCCGCGATGGTGATGAGGATCGAGAGCGCGTACCAGAACTTGCGCTTCCCGACGAAGTCGTAGCCGACATCGCCGCGGTAGAGCCGGGCGCCGAGATCTCCGAGTCGCGACATCTCACGCCTCCTTCGGGTCGGTGGGGGCGCTGAGACGGCGGGGGCTGCGGCGCAACGGTGGTTTGGCTCCGAGGCGCTTCGGGTCGAGACCGGACCACGAGCCGCCGCCCGAGAAGAACTTCGTACGGGCGACCAGGGTCATGATCGGCTTCGTGAAGAAGAAGACGACGACGACGTCGAGGACCGTGGTCAGGCCGAGCGTGAACGCGAAGCCCTGCACCTTGCCGACGGTGACCGTGAACAGCACGGCCGCGGCGAGGAACGACACGAAGTCGGACACCAGGATCGTGCGCCGGGCACGCGGCCAGGCCCGTTCGACGGCGGGCTTGAGCGTACGGCCCTCTCTGATCTCGTCACGGATTCGTTCGAAGTACACGATGAACGAATCCGCGGTAATGCCGATCGCAACGATCGCACCACACACCGCGGGCAGGTTGAGGGCGAATCCGATACCCGGTCCGAGCAGGGTCATGATCGCGTACGTCATGACCGCCGAGGCCAGGAGGCTGATGATGGCGATCAGCGCGAGACCCCGGTAGTAGAGCACCAGGTAGATGATCACCAGCGCGAGGCCGATGGCGCCGGCGATCAGACCGGCGTGCAGCTGCTCACCGCCGAGCGCGGCGGTGACCGTGGTGACGGTCTCCTCACGGAAGGTGAGGGGCAGTGCGCCGTACGACAGGATGTTGCCCAGGTCCTGCGCGGACTCCTGGGTGAAGTTGCCGGAGATCTCGGCGTTGGCGCTCAGCGTCTGGCGCACCGAGGGCGCCGAGACGACCTCGCCGTCGAGGACGATGGCGAACTGGTTCTGCGGGGCCTGCTGCTGCGAGAGCTTGCTGGTGATCGCCTGGAACTTCTTCGAGCCGCCGCCCGTGAAGTCCATCTGGACGATCCACTGGCCGGTCTGCTGGTTGATGGTGGCGTTGGCGTCGTCGACGTCCTTGCCGCCCACCTCGGCCGGGCCGAGGATGTACTTCTCCCACACGCCGTCGTTCTCGCCGCAGGCGAGAGTCGGCTGGCTCGGCTTCGCGTTGTCGCCGAGGGCGCCCCTGGCCTTCTCGTTGGTGCAGTCGAGCGCCACGAAGTCGGCCTGGAGCTTCTCGGTGGCGGGGTCCGCGGGCGGCGTCGCGGGCTCGCTCGGCGCCGGGCTCTTGGAGCTGTCGGGCTTGCCGGAGCCGCTCGGAGTGGGCGTCGCGTCGGCCTTCAGGTCTGCCGTGAGGGCACGGCCCTGGGTCGTCTCCGAGGCGCTGGGAGCACCGGCGGCGGGCGGATCGGCCGACTCCGGCTTGTCGCTCTTGGAAGGACTCGGGCTCGGGCTCTCGCTCGAACCGGCGCTCGGGGTCGCGTCCGGCGGCGGCTGCTGCTGCTGGGCGGGGTCACCCGGTCCGAGGGTCAGGACCTGCCGGAAGTACAGCTGAGCGGTGGTGCCGACCTGCTCACGAGCCTGCTGGGAGTTCGTGCCCTTGGGGATGTTGACAATGATGTTGTCGGATCCCTGGGTCTGAACCTCGGCCTCCTGAACGCCGAGACCATTCACACGACGCTCGATGATGCCGACCGCGGTGTTCATGTTGGTCTCGTTGACCGCGTTCGCCTGGCCCGGCGAGCTCTTGGCCTTGAGCGTGATGGTCGTGCCGCCGGCGAGGTCGATACCGAGGCGCGGCGTGAGCTCGCCCGCCCCGAACATCCCGCCGACGAGGGCGATCATCGCGATCAGGAACAGGATCAGGGTGCGCCCCGGCTTTCCCGGGGCCCCCGTCTGCCTTCGGCCCTTCTGAGGTGCTGCCACCTTTTCGTTTCTCCCTGTCCGACCGCTCCACGCCGAGTGAGCGACGGAGCGGCAACGAAGTGATGTGGGGACCTGCCCACGCGAATGCCGACGTCGTCCGGGGACCGCGGTGCGCCTACGGGCGCGGCGCGGTGCCGGACGTGACTACTTCGCGCCGCTCTCGCCGTCGGCCTTGGCGTCCTTGGGCTCGACGGCCTTCTCGGCATCGACCTTGGGCGCGTCGGCGCCGGCCGTGGCGTCCGCCGTGGCGTCGGCCTCCGCGTCGTCGGGGCCGTCCTTCTTGCCCAGGTCGATCTTGGCCACATCGTCGTCCCCGGTCAGGGAGGAGGCGTCGTCGGGCACGACGGGACCGTCGACCTCGATGTCCTCTTCCTCGTCACCGTGGACGATGCGGTTGTACTCCGCGTCGGTGAGGACCGCGCCGATGGAGTTCTTCGCGTACACGGCGTGGACGGCCGGCGCGACCTCAAGGAGGACCGTGTCGTCGTGAACTTCCTTGACGGTGGCGTACATGCCGCCGATCGTCCGGACGCCGGTGCCGGGCTGCATCTCATTGCGCATCTGCGCAGCCGCCTGCTGCTTCTTCTTGGCGGACCGGGTCATCAGGAACATGGCCCCGATGAGCACGATGAAGGGGAGGAGGGTCACGAGACTCACGGGAGGGAACTTCCTTCGCACGACCGCGCTGTCGGGCGGCCTGATATACGGGGGCGGGTTAGCCGACTTTTAAGGGCGGCATCGGCGGAGTCTAAGCGAGTCCGCATCATTGGAACAACGCCCAGCATGGCACCGGGGTTCCTGCTGGAACGAATGCCCGCGTGCTCACGCCCCGAACAGCCCCGGTTGTCCGCTTGCGCCCGGGCTCCGCGGGGGCGGGGTGAGCCCCAGATGCGCCCAGGCGGCCGGTGTCGCGACCCGGCCGCGCGGTGTACGGGCGAGCAGTCCCTCCCGTACGAGGAAGGGCTCGGCGACCTCCTCGACCGTCTCGCGCTCCTCCCCCACCGCGACGGCGAGGGTCGAAAGGCCTACCGGGCCGCCGCCGAACAGCTTGAGCAGGGCCTGGAGCACCGCCCGGTCGAGGCGGTCGAGGCCCCGTTCGTCGACCTCGTACACCCGCAGGGCCACGGCGGCGATGTCGCGGTTGATGTAGCCCTCGGCCTTGACCTGCGCGTAGTCCCGGACCCGGCGCAGCAGACGGTTGGCGATACGGGGAGTGCCCCGGGAGCGCCCGGCGATCTCGGCGGCCCCCTCCGCGTCGATCTCCAGGTCGAGCAGGTGCGCGGAACGGTGGATCACCCGTTCCAGCTCGACGGGCTCGTAGAACTCCATCTGCGCGGTGAAGCCGAAGCGGTCGCGCAGCGGGGGCGGCAGCAGGCCGGCCCTGGTGGTGGCGCCGACCAGGGTGAACGGCGGCAGTTCCAGCGGGATGGCGGTGGCGCCGGGGCCCTTGCCGACGATGACGTCGACGCGGAAGTCCTCCATGGCCATGTAGAGCATTTCCTCGGCGGGCCGGGACATCCGGTGGATCTCGTCCAGGAAGAGGACCTCGCCCTCCTGGAGGGAGGAGAGGATCGCGGCGAGGTCGCCCGCGTGCTGGATGGCGGGGCCCGAGGTGATGCGGATCGGGGCGCCCATCTCGGCGGCGATGATCATGGAGAGGGTGGTCTTGCCGAGGCCCGGCGCGCCCGACAGCAGGACGTGGTCGGCGGTGGCGCCCCGGGCGAGGGCCGCCTTCAGGACGAGGTCGAGCTGTTCGCGTACGCGCTCCTGCCCGACGAACTCGTGCAGCGACTTGGGCCGCAGCGCCGCCTCGACCGCCTGGTCCTCCCCGTCGGCCGAGGCGGCGACGAGCCGGTCGGGTCCGTCGGGTCCGTCGGCGGCGCCCGTCGGCGGGGGGCCGCCTCCCGGCGTCCCGCTGCTGCTGTCGTCCCAGTTCACTGTGATTCACCTCGTGGAATCGGGACGTCCCTGGACGGTCCCGTGGAGTTCGGCCCCGGCGCGGGCCTGCCGGCGTGTGCGGTTCGGCCCGCGTCCGTGCTCGTGCCCGTGCCCGTCGACGTGGCCGGGTCGGCCCGTCCGGGTCAGCGTGTCCGGTTCAGCGACTGGAGCGCGGCCCGCAGAAGTCGCGGTACGGCCGGTGCCTCGCCGGCCTTGATCGCCTCCTCGGCCTGGGGCGTGACCAGCGCGACCGCCTCGTCGGCCTCCCTGGTCGCGTAGCCGAGGCCGATCAGGGCCGAGTGCAGCTGATCGTTCCAGGAGGCGGAGACGGGGGTGCCGATGCCCTGTCTGCCGATATGGGTGCCGACGGGCTCGCCGAGCCGGTCCTTCAGCTCCAGCAGCAGCTTCTGGGCGCCCCTCTTACCGATGCCGGGGACGGCGGTGAGTGTCTTCTCGTCACCCGTGGCGACGGCGAGGCGCAGGGTGTCGGGCGCGTGCACCGCGATCATCGCCTGGGCCAGCCGGGGACCGACACCGCTCGCGGTCTGGAGCAGCTCGAACGTCTGGCGCTCGTCGTCGTCGGCGAAGCCGTACAGCGTGAGCGAGTCCTCCCGGACGACCAGAGATGTGGCGATCTTCGCCTCCTGGCCGATCCGCAGCCCGGCGAGGGTGGCCGGGGTGCACTGGACCAGCATGCCGACGCCGCCGACCTCGATCACCGCGGAGGTCGGGGCGAGGGCGGCTACCGGGCCGCTGACGAAGGCGATCATCGGGGGACCTTCCGTACGGGTACGTGGCTGGTGGGGCGGGACGCCTTGGCCGCGGCGTGCGCCTGCTGGAGACGGTTGACGGCGGGGGCGCGCCAGATGTGGCAGATGGCCAGGGCAAGCGCGTCGGCGGCGTCGGCCGGCTTGGGCGGGGCGGCCAGCCGCAGCAGCCGGGTCACCATGGCGCCGACCTGTGCCTTGTCGGCGCGCCCGCTGCCCGTGACGGCGGCCTTGACCTCGCTGGGGGTGTGCAGGGCGACGGGGATGCCGCGGCGCGCGGCGCAAAGCATGGCGACAGCGCTGGCCTGGGCCGTCCCCATCACCGTACGGACGTTGTGCTGGCTGAACACCCGCTCCACGGCGACCAGTTCGGGCCGGTACTCGTCCAACCAGGCTTCCACGCCCTGCTCGATGGCGACCAGCCGTGGGCCGAGGTCCGCGTCGGCGGCCGTACGCACCACACCGACGCCGAGCATCGTCAACGGGCGTCCCGCGACGCCCTCGACGACGCCGACACCGCACCGCGTCAGTCCGGGGTCCACGCCCAGTACCCGCATCGCGCCCCTCCCCCTCACACTCTCGGTCCTGCTCGATCACACGTTCTGCCGGAGAGTCAGAACCCCTGATCAGCACAGTATCGGTCGGCACCGACAACGCGGCGGGCCGACGGGGGGTGTGTCCCCGTCGGCCCGCCGCGTACAACCGAGTTGGCGCCGGTGACCGCGCGCCGGTGCGCCCGCCGGTACGGCGCCGGACGTCAGGCGTCGACCTTCTCCATGACCTCGTCCGAGACGTCGAAGTTGGCGAAGACGTTCTGCACGTCGTCGCTGTCCTCCAGCGCGTCGATCAGCTTGAAGATCTTCCGTGCGCCGTCCTCGTCCAGCTCGACCTGCATGGTCGGCACGAAGTTGGTGTCGGCGGAGTCGTAGTCGATGCCGGCGCCCTGGAGCGCCGTGCGGACCTCGACCAGGTCGGTGGCCTCGCTGAGCACCTCGTAGGACTCACCCAGGTCGTTGACCTCCTCGGCGCCCGCGTCGAGGACCGCGCCCAGGACCTCGTCCTCGCCCAGCCCGCTCTTGGGGACGATCACGACGCCCTTGCGGTGGAACAGGTACGACACGGACCCGGGGTCTGCCATCGAGCCGCCGTTGCGGGTCATCGCGACGCGGACGTCGGAGGCGGCGCGGTTGCGGTTGTCGGTCAGGCACTCGATGAGAACGGCGACACCGTTGGGCCCGTAACCCTCGTACATGATCGTCTCGTAGTCGGCGCCACCGGCCTCCAGGCCGGCGCCGCGCTTGACGGCCGAGTCGATGTTCTTGTTCGGCACCGAACTCTTCTTCGCCTTCTGGATGGCGTCGAAAAGGGTCGGATTACCGTCGACGTCGGCGCCTCCGGTGCGGGCCGCGACCTCGATGTTCTTGATCAGCTTCGCGAAGAGCTTGCCGCGCTTGGCATCGATCACGGCCTTCTTGTGCTTCGTCGTAGCCCATTTAGAGTGGCCGGACATCTGCCTGTCTCCTTCGCGTAACCAATCCTGCTCCGTTCGGCAGAGATCCTACCGGGATCCCCTCACCCCGCGGAGCGCACCATCTCCGTGAAGAAGCCGTGCAGCCGGTGGTCGCCGGTGAGTTCCGGGTGGAACGCCGTCGCGAGCGCGTTGCCCTGCCGTACGGCGACGACATGCCCGCCGTGCTCGGCGAGCACCTCGACCTCGGCGCCGACGGACTCGACCCACGGCGCCCGGATGAAGACCCCGTGCACGGGTCCGACACCCACGACGTCGACGGCCGCCTCGAAGGACTCGTTCTGCCGTCCGAAGGCGTTCCTGCGGACGATCATGTCGATGCCGCCGACGGTCTCCTGTCCGGAGCGCGGGTCGAGGATCTTCTCGGCGAGCAGGATCAGGCCGGCGCAGGTGCCGTAGACCGGCATCCCCGCGCGTACGCGTGTCCGCAGCGGCTCCAGCATCCCGAAGAGGACGGCCAGTTTGGACATGGTGGTCGACTCGCCGCCGGGGATCACCAGGCCGTCCACGGCGGCCAGTTCGTCCGGCCGCCGTACGGTCGTGGGCACCGCGCCGGCCGCCGCCAGGGCGGCCAGGTGCTCCCGTACGTCGCCCTGGAGGGCCAGGACGCCGATCAACGGGCCGCGCGCGGCGCCCTGGTCACCAGCCACGGTTCGCGTAGTGCTCGGACGCGGGCAGGGTGTCGATGTTGATGCCGACCATGGCCTCGCCGAGGTTGCGCGAGGCGTCCGCGACGACCTTGGGGTCGTCGAAGAAGGTGGTGGCCTTGACGATGGCGGCGGCGCGCTTGGCGGGGTCGCCGGACTTGAAGATGCCGGAGCCGACGAAGACGCCCTCGGCGCCGAGCTGGCGCATCAGCGCGGCGTCCGCCGGGGTGGCCACGCCGCCCGCGGAGAACAGCACGACGGGCAGCTTGCCCAGCTCGGCGACCTCCTTGACGATCTCGTACGGGGCGCGCAGCTCCTTCGCGGCGGCGTACAGCTCGTTGTTGTCGTAGCCGCGCAGCCGGGCGATCTCGTTCTTGATCTGGCGCAGGTGACGGACGGCCTCGACGACGTTGCCGGTGCCGGCCTCTCCCTTGGAGCGGATCATCGCCGCGCCCTCGGCGATACGGCGCAGGGCCTCGCCCAGGTTGGTCGCGCCACAGACGAACGGCGTGGTGAAGGCCCACTTGTCCGCGTGGTTGACCTCGTCGGCCGGGGTCAGTACCTCGGACTCGTCGATGTAGTCGACGCCGAGGGACTGGAGGACCTGGGCCTCCACGAAGTGGCCGATGCGGGACTTGGCCATCACCGGGATCGAGACGGCCTCGATGATGCCCTCGATCATGTCGGGGTCGGACATCCGCGCGACGCCGCCGTCCTTACGGATGTCGGCGGGAACCCGCTCCAGCGCCATCACGGCGACCGCGCCGGCGTCCTCGGCGATCTTCGCCTGGTCGGGCGTGACGACATCCATGATCACGCCGCCCTTGAGCTGCTCGGCCATGCCGCGCTTGACGCGCGCGGTGCCGGTCTCGGGGTTCTGGCTGGTGCTGGGAAGCGTGGTGGACACGGTGAGAACCTCACTGGGGAACTGGGACGGGAGCGGTTCGACGAGGTGAGCAAACCTCTCCGGACCAGTCCACAGCAAGGGCCAATGAAAGGCCGGTGGATCGTTCTCGCGGCCCCTTTCGCGGCTTCCCTTAGGTCGGCGCCGTCCGCCCGCAGGCCAAGCGGGACTTCGAAGACACGACCTAGGTACCCGGGCGGTCGGCGAGCGCGACCGGCGGCTCGTCGTCCATCTCGAACGCGAGGGGGAACGGCGCGTGGCCGGCGAGCCGGAACCAGCGGACCGTGCGGTGCCTGCGCAGGGCGCGGGCCGCGCGTACGGAGTCGTTGTGGAAGCGCCGGGCCATGGGCACCCGGCGTACGGCGGCGGCCAGCTCGGTCGCGGCCTCCTCGCCGCCCGGGGCGGCCCGTACCGCCTCGACCTGCGCGACCTCCCCGAAGATGGCCCGCAGCGCCTCGCTCAGCTCGCTCTCGGCCACTTCGCGCAGCTCCTCCTCGGCCTGGCGGGCGGCGTGCGCGCCCTGGTAGAGCACGATCGAGGCCGCGGGATCGAGGACGCCCGCGGTGGCCAGTTCCTGGGCGACCGAGGCGCGGCGCAGCAGTTGGGCGTCGAGGGAGGCCCGTGCGGCGTCGATCCGCGAGTGCAGTCGGTCGAGGCGGCCGGCGGTCCAGCTGAGGTACAGGCCGATCGCCAGCAGCCCGGCGAAGATCCAGATCAGGGTTTCGGTCACGAACGGCAGGCTACTGGTGGCGGGGCCCGTCGCCCCCACCCCGCCCCTTCCCGGAACCGGGGACGGGCCCCGGACCGCGAGCCCGCCCCGCGAGGTGTCCTCGCTTCGCCGGACGGGCTCGGTGCGCCCTCAGTCGCGGGCCGCCAGGCCGAAGCGGGCGCGGAGGCCCACTCGTTCGTCCGTGGCCACGGACGCCGCGCCGTCGGTCACCGTCTCGTAGACGGCCAGGATGTCCGCCCCCACCGTCGCCCAGTCGAACCGCCGCACATGCGCGCTGCCGCGTTCCCGCAGTCCCTCGCGGCGCTCCGGGTCCCCCAGGAGCCGTACCGCCGCCTCCGCCAGCGCGTCCGCGTCCTCGTTGGCGAACAGTTCCCCGGCCGCGCCCTGGTCCAGGACCTGCGCGAACGCGTCCAGGTCGCTCGCCAGCACCGCCGCGCCCGCGGACAGTGCCTCGACCAGGACGATGCCGAAGCTCTCGCCGCCCGTGTTGGGCGCCACGTACAGGTCGACGCTGCGCAGCAGCCGCGCCTTGTCCTCGTCGCTGACCATGCCGAGGAATTCGACGCGCTCGCGCATCTCCTCGGGAAGCGACTCCACGGCCTCCTTCTCGTCACCGCGCCCGGCGACCAGCAGCCTGGTCTCCGGCAGGCTTTCGAGGATCTTCGGCAGGGCCCTCATCAGGACGGGCAGCCCCTTGCGGGGTTCGTCGATGCGCCCTATGAAGCCGATCGTGCCGCCCTGCCACTCGGGGTTGACCCCGGCCTCGGCGAAGAAGTCGACGTCGACGCCGTTGGGGATGACGACCGCGTCGCCGCCCAGGTGCTCGACCAGCGTGCGCCGCGCGTACTCGCTCACGGCGATCCGCGCGCTTATCTTCTCCAGCGCCGGCTGGAGGATCGGGTACGCGGCGAGCATCACGCGCGAGCGCGGGTTCGACGTGTGGAACGTCGCGACGATCGGCCCCTGCGCCGCCCAGCAGGCGAGCAGCCCGAGCGAGGGCGCCGTGGGCTCGTGGATGTGGATGACGTCGAAGGTGCCGTCGTGCAGCCAGCGCCGTACCCGGGCCGCCGCGAGGAAGCCGAAGCTCAGCCGGGCGACGGAACCGTTGTACCGGACGGGCACGGCCCCGCCGGCGGGGACCACGAACGGCGGGAGCGGCGTCTCGTCGTCGGCGGGCGCGAGCACCGAGACGTCGTGGCCCAGCCGGATCAGGTGGTCCGCGAGATCCCTGATGTGGAACTGCACTCCGCCCGGTACGTCCCAGGAGTACGGGCAGACGATGCCGATCTTCACCCGGTACCCCCGGCACTCGCGGTGTTCTCCGCACTCCCGGTGCTCTCCGCGGGACGTGGTTCGAGGTCGGCGAGCCAGAGACGCTGGAGCATGTGCCAGTCCTCCGGGTGCTCCGCGATGCCGACGGCGAACTTGTCCGCCACGGCCTGTGTCATCACGGACGACTTCTCGGCGCGCCTGCCCGTCTCCGGCACCTCGACGGCCGGATACACCGTTCCGCGCATGAGCTTGGACCCATCGAAGTGGAGCTCGACCGGGAAGAGCAGCGCCCCGGTCTGCTGCGCCAGCATCGCGGGCCCGGCCGGCATCCGGGTCTTCTCACCGAAGAACGTCACCTCGACGCCCGACGCGGACAGATCACGGTCGGCGACCAGACACACCAGTCCGCCGGCCCGCAGCCGCCTGGCGAGCGTCCCGAAGGCGCTGCCTCCGGTGTGCGGCAGCACCTCCATACCGAGGCTCTCGCGGTAGGCGACGAAGCGGTCGAAGAGCGATTCGGGCTTGAGCCGTTCCACGACGGTGGTGAAAGGAACGCCGATCCCCCGGGTCAGCCACGCCCCGGCGAGGTCCCAGTTGGCCATGTGCGGCAGGGCCAGCACGACGCCCCGCCCGCTCTCCAGGCCCTCCGTCAGCAGATGGATGTCCTTGATCTCGACGCTGTCCCGCACCCGCTCGTCGCTCCAGACCGGCAGCCTGAACGACTCCATCCAGTACCGCATGTACGAGCGCATGCCGGCCTTCGACAGCTCCCGGAGGCGTTCGGGGCTCGCGTCCGGCACCACGCGGGCCAGATTCGACTCCAGCCGCAGGACGTTGGTGCCGCGCCGCTTCCACACGGTGTCGGCGATGGTCCTGCCGAGCGCGGCGGCAGCCGGTTCGGGGAGTTTCTTCACGGTGCTCCAGCCGACTCCGTAGAGGGCGTCGGCGAGCCGGTCCCGCCCGCCGCTCATGAAGTCGCCCCGGTCGCGCCGGCGGCCCCGCTCGCGTTGGCCGCGTCCGCCTCGGCGGACTCGCGCCGTACGGTCACCACGCGCTGTCCGAGTGTCACCAGACTGCCCGCGGCCACCACCCACAGCGCGATCGGCAGCAGGATCTCGATCCCGGGCACACCGAACGTCTTGTGCATCCCGGCGAGACCCGCCGCCACCAGGGAGATGACGAGGCGCTCGGCCCGCTCGATGAGCCCGTTGACCGCCACAGGCAGCCCTATCGACTCGCCTCGGGCCTTCGTGTACGAGACGACCTGGCCGCTCGCCAGACAGAAGATCGACACGGCGCACAGCACGTTGTTGTCGCCCGTCCCCGCGTACCAGAGCGCGAATCCGCCGAAGACCGCGCCGTCGGCGACCCGGTCGAGCGTGGAGTCGAGGAACGCCCCCCACCGGCTGGAGATCCCGGCCTGCCGCGCCATGTTGCCGTCGACGAGGTCGGAGAAGACGAAGAGCGTGATGACGACGGTGCCCCAGAAGAACTCTCCGCGGGGGAAGAAGAACAGCGCTCCCGCCATCACTCCCGCCGTACCGATGAGCGTCACAGCGTCGGGACTCACCCCCCGGCGGAGCAGAAACGCGGCGAACGGGGTGAGGACACGCGTAAAGAATGCACGCGCGTACTTGTTCAGCATGGCCTTCCCGACGGTCGGTTGGGCAGGCGGCCCCATCGGCCACCGGCTGGCCCATCGTAGCCAGGACCGAGGCCCTCCACCGCCGGGGCGCCCAGCTCGGGCACGACGGGCCCGCCCGCCCGGCGTGACGTACGGCGACTCGTCCGGCACGAGGTGATCCCGCCCCCACCTGGCGGACCGGTTCCGGGCAGGCACTGGCGCCGCTGTGGGCCTGCGCCCGCGCGGCGGCGTGGGGGTGCGGGGCCGGATTCTCCCTGACGCGGAGAGCGTGCCCCGGTTACGCTGTTGTGCGCCCCAGCTCAGCAGGTGTGCGGGGCGCGGTAGTTGGGAAAAGGGCGCAGCAGCGGATGCTCGCGGCGATGGGGGCGGACAGTGGCGCACGAAGGATTCGATTTCTCTCCTGGAGCTCAGGTTCCGCTCCAGGGGTCGGCGGGTCAGACGGCGGCGACGCATGCCCTGGCCTCGGCGGCTTACCGCGACAGTCCGGTGGAGGAGATCCTCAAGGCGGACAGCGAATGGCACAAGTCCTCGGTGAGCAAGGGCAAGGTGTCGCTCTTCGAGCCGAATCTGGGCGAGGCGTTCGCGCGGGCGGTGCAGACGCGGATGCTGGGCGGTGGGCGGGGCGACCTCATCCAGTCCTTCGGCATGGAACCGCAGACGGTGGTCGAGCACGCGCTGGCGGCGTCCCGCATCCGTAAGGAGCGTGACACCCGGCTGACCCTCGTGACCGTCCTGTTCGGCCTGCTGTTCCTGCCGGGGACGCTGCTGTGGATCGGTGTCTTCCAACTGCGCAGGACGCTGGCGGGGGCGAAGGACAAGAAGGCCGGGGCGATCGGCGGCGCGCTGCTGCTCGGCGTCGCGGCACTGGCCGTGGTCTTCCTGGTGGCGCTGCCGTTCACGGGCTTCCTCGGCTGGTATCTGCGCGGTGTGATCATCGCGCCCGTGATCGGCTGGCTGCTGGCCAAGCGGATCTGCGAGACGACGGCGAAGGATCTGCGCGAGCGCTGGAGCGACCTCCTGGCGGGCGGCGGCCTCGGCGCCAAGGTGCCCGAGGCGGTGCCGGGTCATCCCGACGAGACCGCGCGGGAGGAGTTGCGCAGCGGGCTGGAGAAGCTGACGGCCGAGCAGCGGTCCAACTCGCTCTTCTACGCGGGCCCCAAGGGGATATTGGGCATGGGGACCCGGTGGGGCAGCTGGCAGCTCGCGGAGGAGCTGGTTCCCAAGGAGGCCGGCAAGGACATCCACCAGTTCCGCAGCTACGACGTGATACGCGCCATGCACGACCAGTTGAAGATGCTGGAGCGCGGCCCGCTCAACTCCGGTGGTTTCCCCAAGCCCGAGGTGAAGCACTGGATCGTGCGGCCGGTCGGCGAGAACGCGGGGTCGGTGAGCCGGCCGGGGGGCCAGGACGTGGAGGCGTACCAGGTCAAGGGCCACGAGATACAGCGGATCTGCAACCACCAGCAGTTCGGCGCCGGTGACCGGCACTATCTGGGCGTGCAGTTCGTGCTCTGGGACGGTCAGTTGATCATCACGATGATGATCACGGTGACGGTGCTGCACGAGACGCTGCGCATCGAGGTGACCGGCCACGCGCTGGGCCCGGTCCACTCCCTCTTCACCTCGAAGCCGTCGCCCAAGACGGTGACGACGGCCAAGACCGTCAGGTTCTGGGAGACCACGACCCGCACTCTGCCGCTGGTGGAGCCGCGCGAGGCGGTGCGGCTCGCCATCCGCGCCCCGTTCACCTGGTATCCGCCGATCCTCGACTTCCTCGGCGGGAAGCTCTCGCTGCCCGAGCCGTTCGGCCTGCGGCACGCGTGGGCGGAGAAGCCGTGGCGCCACCGCTTCATGGCCGACGACGCGATGCGCGCGGCCACGCCGGTGCTGCGGGTGGCGCACACGGCGGCCCTGCGCGTACTGAGCGAGAACGGCGTGGACACCGAGCGCTTCGGCAACCGCTCCTCGTTCCTCAGCGGCGCGGTCCAGGACCCGTCACCGAGGAAGGTCGACGTGTACGACGCGTAGGTTCTGGCCGGGCGGTCGTGCCGGGCCGGCACGACCGCCCGGCCAGGACCCGGGGCCTACGGCGTGTCCGTGGACGGCCAGGCGTCCGCCAGCATCGCCCTTGTGTCGGCGAGCAGTTGGGGCAGCACCCTGGTGTGGGCGATGACCGGCATGAAGTTGGCGTCGCCGCCCCAGCGCGGCACCAGGTGCTGGTGCAGATGGGCGGCGATACCGGCCCCGGCGACGGTGCCCTGGTTCATGCCGATGTTGAAGCCGTGCGCCCCGGAGGCCGTACGCAGCGCGGTCATCGCCCGCTTGGTGAACGCCGCCAGCTCGACGGTCTCGGCCTCGTCCAGCTCCGTGTAGTCGGCGACGTGCCGGAACGGCACGACCATGAGATGCCCGCCGTTGTACGGATACAGGTTCAGCACCGCGTAGACCGACTCGCCGCGGGCGATGACGAGCCCGTCCTCGTCGGACTTGCGCGGGATGGAGCAGAAGGGACAGCCGTCGTCCGCGTTCGGGCCGGTGGGCTTGTTCTCGCCCTGGATGTAGGCCATCCGGTGGGGCGTCCACAGGCGCTGGAACGCGTCCGGGGTGCCCACTCCGATCTGCTGCTCCGGCTCACTCGTCATGCTGTGCAGCATATGACTTCGGCCCGGTGGAGCGTGTCGCCGGGCCCGCCCGCGGACGCCCCCGCCATGCTGGCGCGATGCGTGTCCGGAACCGAACAGAACGGCGGCGCGAGTGGGAGCGGCGTGCCGAACTGCCGATGCTCTTCGGCTCACCGCTCTTCCTCGCCTGTTACGCGGTGTGCGTGCTGAACACCAGCAGCGACCCTCTCGCGCGCGACGTGGCGCTGACCGTCCTGTTCACCGTCTGGGGGCTGTTCGCGGTGGACTACGCGGTGCGTCTGGTGCTGAGCGGCCAGGGAGCGCGCTTCGTCACGGCGCACTGGCTGGACACGGTCGTCCTGCTGCTGCCCCTGCTGCGCCCGGTGCGGATCGTCAACACGTACGTGGCGCTCCAGCGCCGCCGCGACCAGCCCCGGCTGAGCCTGTACGGCCGGGTGATGGCGTACGCGGGGGTGACGGCCGCGCTGCTGAGCTTCGCCGCGGCGCTCGCGGTCTATCAGCAGGAGCGCGGGGCGCCGGGTGCCACGATCAAGACGTTCGGGGACTCGGTGTGGTGGGCCTGCTCGGCGATCACGACGGTCGGGTACGGCGATGTCACCCCGGTGACGCCGCTGGGCCGGCTGTTCGCGGTCGTCCTGATGATCTGCGGGCTGGCGCTGCTGGGCGCGGTGACCGGTTCGTTCTCCTCCTGGCTGGTCCAGGTCTTCGGCCGGGAGGACCGGGCGAGCCGGGCGGAGCGGGGAGGCCCGCCCCCGGACGACGTACGGCCCCCGGGAGGCTGACGCCTCTCCGGGGGCCGTGGATCACGTCTCAGACCTGTACGCGGCGCTCCACGACGTCCAGCAGCTCGGCGAGTGCCTCGTCGGCGGGGATGCCGTTCTTCTGTGTCCCGTCCCGGTAGCGGAAGGACACCGCGCCGTTGGCGACGTCCTCGTCACCGGCGATGATCATGAACGGCGTCTTGGCCTTCTGGTGGTTGCGGATCTTCTTCTGCATCCGGTCCGCCGACGCGTCCACCTCCACCCGCAGTCCCTTGGCCTTCGCCCGCGCGGCGAACTCCTGGAGATACGGCACGTGCGCGTCGCCGATCGGGATGCCGACCGCCTGCACGGGGGCCAGCCAGGCCGGGAACGCGCCCGCGTAGTGCTCCAGGAGCACGGCGAAGAAGCGCTCGATCGAGCCGAACAGCGCCCGGTGGATCATGACGGGCTGCTGCTTGGTGCCGTCGGACGCGGTGTACTCCAGCTCGAACCGCTTCGGCTGCTGGAAGTCGACCTGGATGGTGGACATCTGCCAGGACCGGCCGATGGCGTCCTTGGCCTGTACGGAGATCTTGGGGCCGTAGTACGCGGCGCCGCCCGGGTCGGGGACCAGCGGCAGGCCCTGCTTGTCGGCGGCCTGCTGGAGGGCGGCCGTGGCCTCCTCCCACTCGGCGTCCTCGCCCATGAACTTGTCGGACTCCGGGTCGCGGGTGGACAGCTCCAGCTCGAAGTCGGACAGCCCGTAGTCGCGCAGCAGATCCAGCACGAAGGTGAGCAGGGAGTCCAGCTCCTGCGGCATCTCCTCCTTGGTGCAGTAGATGTGCGCGTCGTCCTGGGTGAAGCCGCGGGAGCGGGTGAGGCCGTGCACGACGCCGGACTTCTCGTAGCGGTAGACCGTGCCGAACTCGAACAGGCGCAGGGGCAGCTCACGGTAGGACCGCCCGCGCGCCTTGAAGATCAGGTTGTGCATCGGGCAGTTCATGGCCTTGAGGTAGTAGTCCTGGCCGTCGAACTGCATGGGCGGGAACATGCCCTCCGCGTAGTGCGGCAGGTGCCCCGAGGTCTCGAAGAGCTTCTTCTTCGAGATGTGCGGGGTGTTGACGAACTCGTACCCGGACACCTCGTGGCGGTGGCGCGAGTACTGCTCCATCTCCTTGCGGATCACCCCGCCCTTGGGGTGGAAGACCGCGAGGCCGGAGCCCAGCTCGTCGGGGAAGGAGAAGAGGTCCAGCTCGCTGCCCAGCCTGCGGTGGTCGCGGCGCTCGGCCTCGGCGAGGAACTCGAGGTGGGCCTTCAGCTCGTCCTTGGACGGCCAGGCGGTGCCGTAGATCCGCTGGAGCTGCGGGTTCTTCTCGCTGCCGCGCCAGTAGGCGGCGGCGGAGCGCATCAGCTTGAAGGCCGGGATGTTACGCGTGGTGGGCAGGTGCGGACCCCGGCAGAGGTCCTTCCAGCACAGCTCGCCGGTCTTGGCGTCGAGGTTGTCGTAGATCGTCAGCTCACCGGAGCCGACCTCGGCCGACGCGCCCTCGGCGGCGTCGGCGGCCTTGCCCTTGAGCCCGATCAGTTCGATCTTGTACGGCTCGTCGGCCAGCTCGATCCGCGCGTCCTCGTCGGTGGTGACCCGGCGGGAGAACCGCTGGCCGCGCTTCTGGATCTCCTGCATCTTCTTCTCGACGCGCTTGATGTCGTCGGGGGTGAAGGGCTCGGCGACGTCGAAGTCGTAGTAGAAGCCGTCCTTGATCGGCGGACCGATACCCAGCTTGGCCTCGGGGAACAGCTCCTGCACGGCCTGCGCCATGACGTGCGCGGTGGAGTGGCGCAGGATGTTCAGGCCGTCCTCGGAGGACATCTCGACGGGCTCGACACTCTCGCCGTCGGCGACCTCGTGACTGAGGTCCTTCAGCTCGCCACCCACGCGGGCGGCGATCACGGTGCGCTCGCCGGGGAAGAGTTCGGCCGCCGTAGTGCCCGTCGTCACCACGCGCTCTTCCCGCTCGGAATCGCGTTCGATGGTCACGCGGACATCTGACACCGGTCTCTCCTTCACTCATGGGGCGCGCACGCTCGTTTCCGTACGCGACGGGAATCGTACCGAGCCGGAGGGGCCACTCGCTAAACGGTTGAATTGTGCCGTCATCTCCGGCGTACGTCACAAAGGTCGCGGGTATCACCGATTCGGGCAGTCGGCCTCATGCCATCTGCCGAGCGTGCGCGAGGAGTTCAGGGATGACGCACTGGTACGAGGGCCCCCTGGCCGCATTCGACATCGAAACGACAGGCACCGACGCCGAGGTGGACCGGATCGTCTCGGCCGCCCTCGTCGTCCAGGACATCTCGGGCGCCCGGGCCCGGGTCACCCGCTGGCTGGTCAATCCGGGGATACCGATACCGGTCGGGGCGACCGAAGTGCACGGGCTCACCGACGCGTTGGTCCAGCGCTCGGGCCGCTGGCCGGCGCCGGTGATCGAGGAGGTGGGCCGGGCGCTGGCCGAGCAGTGCATGGCGGGCCGGCCGCTGGTGGTGATGAACGCGCCGTTCGGTCTGACGGTGCTCGACCGCGAGATGCGGCGTCACCGCGACTCGTCGCTGGCCCGCTATCTGGAGAACGCACCGTTCTGCGTGCTGGATCCGAGCGTCCTGGACCGCCATCTCGACGCCGCCCGCAAGGGCCGCCGACGGCTGGTCGATCTCTGTTCGCTCTACGGGGTGGTGCTGGACGGCTCGCACGACGCCGTGGCCGAAGCGGCGGCGGCGCTCGAAGTGGTCCGGTCGGTGGGGCGCCGGTTCGCCACCACGACGCAGCAGCTGACCGCGGCCCAGTTGCACGGGCGTCAGGCGGTCTGGCACGCGGCGCAGTCGCGTGGCCAGCAGGAGTGGTTCGCACGCGGCGCGGCACGGGCGGCGCCCGATCCGGCGTGGCCGCTGCGGCCCCGAATGCCCGTGGTGGCCTGACCGTTGGGGTACACGGCGAGGCCGGTCCGTCATCGACGGACCGGCCTTTCCCGGTGGGCGATACTGGGTTCGAACCAGTGACCTCTTCGGTGTGAACGAAGCGCTCTCCCACTGAGCTAATCGCCCGGGAACGGACTGAACCATACAGGTCTCGGCGGGTTTCGTTCAAACCGTATGACGCCGTGCGAGGACCTTCCGCAGCCCCCGCCGCCCGGCCCGCATCATCAGCGCGTGATTGGCGAGGAAGAAGGGGCGCCCGGCCACGGCGAGACGCCGCAGCAGCGGCTTGTTGACGACGACCTCCTGCTCGTAGAGGGCGCGTGTGCCGCCGCCCCGGGCGCTCAGCGTCCAGCGCGCCCAGCCTTCGAGGTCACCGGTCATCTCCATCTCCAGGACGCGGGCGCGCGGGTCGTTCCTGCTCTCGCGGGCGCGGACGAAGAGGTCGTACGGAATCACGGACCGGAACCGGGCGGTCCCGCAGCGCTCGTCCACCGGTGTCACCTCCCGGACCTGGGGCCACCAGTCGGGGTACTCACCGGCCCGCTCCAGCACCCCGAAGACGATGTCCGGGGCCGCGTCGAGTTCCCAGACGCTGCGGAAGCGGTAGTGATACCAGTCCATGCGGCAAGTGTGCGCCCCGCGCACGTACTCACGCACGTATCTGAGTACGAGAGCCGATGGCCCGTGCTGTGGCGCGGACCACACTCCAGGCCATGGAGAACGTTCCGCGACCGGCCGAGGAGCTGGCGGTCCTCGATGGCGAGCTGGCCCGAATCGAGGCCCGCAGAGCCCAGTTGCTCGCCCGTAGGTCCTATCTGTTGACGCTGCTGCGTCCCGAGGCACCACAGTCACCGGTGGCAGCGCAGCCACCGCCACCCCGGCCCGTCCCCCGAGCGCCCGAGACGTCCCCGCCGAGCGTGCAGAACGCCCTGCTGGCGCTGGGCGGCGTGCTGTTGACCATCGCGGCCGTCGCCTTCACCGTCGTCAGCTGGGGCGCCATGGGCATCGGCGGCCGGTCCGTCGTGCTGGGCACCGTCACCCTGGCCGCGCTCGCCGCGCCGGCCGTCCTGCTGCGCCGCGCCCTGGCCTCGACCGCCGAGGCCGTCGGCGCGCTGGCCCTGGTGCTGACCGTCCTCGACGCCTACGCCCTGCACCGGGTCGCGCTGCCCGACACGGACCCGCTCGGCTACACGGCCACCGCGTGCGCCGTACTGGCCGCGGTCTGGGCCGCCTACGGGCTGCTCCTGGACCGGCTGCGCACTCCGCTGCCCGCCGCGGTCCTGACCGCCCAACTCCCGCTGCCGCTCTGGGCGCTGAGCGCGGACGCGAGCCTGGTGACGCTCGCGTGGGCGCTGCTGGCGACCGCCGTCGCGGACACCGCGATCGTGCTGTCGGCGAAGCCCGTGCCGGCCAGGTCGATCGCCGGCGTCACCGCCTGGGTGTCGGGCGGCCTGGCGCTGCTGATCGCGGGCGGGCTCTCCCTGACCGCCGATACCCCGCTCGACGCCACCCGGCCCGCCTTGTTGCTGCTGGCCGGGGCCGGTCTGGGTCTCTTCATGGCCGTGCGTCTGCCCGGTGTCTCGTTCGCCGGCGCCCTGGTGGCCGGTCTGGCCGCGGTCACCGCGGCCGGCGGTGTGCCGCGGCCCTCGCTGTCGACCGGCTGGGCCGTCGTCGGGTATCTGCTGTGCGGCGCGGCCCTGTTGACGGCCGTACGGGCTCCGCTGCCCCGCGCGACGGTACACGGGCTGTGCGCCGCCGCCGGGGTCGTCGTATCCGGGGCCGTCCTGTGGACGCTGCCCTCGACGGCCGTGACGCTGCTCGGCCCGATGTCCCGGGCGGACAGCGTCTGGTCGGGCGCACCGGGCGGCGCCCGGGAAGCGCTCGGGACGGATCCGGGATGGCCGGCGACGACCACGGTCCCCCTGGTGCTGCTGATCGCCGCCGGACTCCTCGCGGCCGCCCACCGCCACCTGCCCGTCTCCGCACGGCCCGCCGCGCTGAGCGGCGCGACGGCGCTCGGCTGGGCCGCGGTGCTGGTCCTTCCCGCGGCGCTGGACCTCGGGTACGCGGCGGCCGTGGCGACGCATCTCGCCCTGACGGCGGGCGCGTTGACGCTCGCGGTGTACGCGCACCTGCCCGCGGCCCGGCGCCGGTCGGCCCACCCGGCACTGTCGGCGGTCTCGACGACAGCCATGATCTGCGCGCTGACAGGCGCGGCGGCCGTGTCACTGCTGGCGCTGGCCACGGAGACGACCACGCTGATCACCCTCGGGGTGCTGCTCGCCCTGCTGTGCGGCGGCGCGGTGACGCTGGACGCCGCCGTGACCGAAACCGGAGCGGCCCCCGACGGCGCCGTCCCCGCCGAGGCATCGGCCGCCTTCCTGGCGCGGTCCTTCCAGGCGCTCCTCGCCTGCGTCGCCGTCGCGACGGCCGTCGCGCTGCTGTGCGCCCTCGGCGCGTCCGCCGGGCTGCGGCGCGAGCACATCGCCCTGGCCGTCCTCGCCGTGCCCGTCGCCGTCGCGCTGCTCGGCGCGCGCCTGCGCCGCCGTCCCGTGGCCCTGCCGATCGAGCTGACGGCGGCCGGAGCCGGTCCACTCGCCGTCGTACTCGCCTCGGGACACCCCGAGACCGTCGCCCTCGTGCTGGCCCTCTGCGCGGTCGTCGCGGCGGGCACCGCGCTGCGACCGGACCGCCGCCCGGCGGCCGGCCCTCTCGCGGCGGCGCTGTTCGTCCTGGCCACCTGGGTGCGGTTGTACGCCTCCGACGTGGCCACCCCGGAGGCGTACACCCTGCCGGTGACCGTCCTCGCGCTCGTCGTGGGTGTCCTGCGGCGCCGTGGGGACCCCGAGGCGTCGTCCTGGACGGCGTACGGCCCCGGCCTCGCCGCGACGCTCCTGCCGAGCCTCGTCGCCGCCTGGGGCGACACGCACTGGGCGCGCCCGCTGACGCTGGGGGTCGCCGCGCTCGCCGTCACGCTCATCGGCGCCCGGCTGCGGCTCCAGGCACTGCTGGTTCTCGGCGGGGGTGTGCTGGCCCTGGACACGCTGCACGAGCTGGCGCCGTACGTCGTCCAGGCCGTGGGCGCCCTGCCGCGCTGGCTGCCGCCCGCGCTCGCCGGACTGCTGCTCCTGGCGGTGGGCGCGACCTACGAACGGCGCCTGCACGACGCCCGGCGGCTGCGGGAGTCCGTGGGCCGGATGCGCTGACGGGCCGGCGCCCGGGATCACGTACCGGAAAAGACCGATGCCCCGGAGACGGTGAAGTCTCCGGGGCATCGATTCCGGGTGGGCGATACTGGGTTCGAACCAGTGACCTCTTCGGTGTGAACGAAGCGCTCTCCCACTGAGCTAATCGCCCGGACGCAGGGCAAACATTACCCCATGTCAGTGCCTCCACCGGACCGCTCCACGGTCACTCCTCGATCTTCCAGGGCATGGTCAATCCGAAGTTCCAGAGGTAAATGGCGACCAGTACCGCGATGATCACCAGACCGATGGTCGTAAGGACGATATTGCGCCGCCGCACCTTGGGATCGAGTGCTTTCTGCGCCGCTTCGGTGACCTTGCGTCGCGTCCACCGGAGCACCAGTTGTGCCCAGACGAATTCGGTCGCCCAGATCGCCATACCGCCGAAGATCACGAGCCAGCCGGGGCCGGGCAGCACCAGCATCGCCACACCCGCCGCGACCACCGCGAGCCCGACGACGAATACGCCGACCTGCCAGCTCACATGAAGCGTCTTCGAACTCTTGATAAAGCCCGGAGCGCGTGAGCCCAGCTCACGCCGGGCCGACTCCCCCGTCGATTCCCCCGTGGTTCTCTCTGCCGTCGGCACGACGACATCCCCCCGCTCGTCACTCTCCGCATGCATGAGTCCCAACCTACCCGACACCGAGTCGTCACCGGAATGGCGGCATAAGTCGAAGTTACACACCCCTGTACGAGCTACCTGAAGGATCACAAAACAGACAGAGGGGTTTACAACGGCACCGTAGGTGGCATGTCGATTTCGCCGACGTGCGAATCCCCGAGCGCACACTGAGCGAAAGGCCCTGGCGCTTATGAACACCACGGTCAGCTGCGAGCTGCACCTGCGCCTCGTTGTATCGAGCGAGTCCTCACTGCCTGTACCCGCGGGCCTGCGGTATGACACGGCCGATCCTTATGCCGTGCACGCCACCTTCCACACCGGAGCCGAGGAGACGGTCGAGTGGGTGTTCGCCCGCGACCTTCTCGCCGAGGGGCTGCACCGGCCCACCGGCACCGGCGACGTCCGAGTCTGGCCCTCACGCAGCCAGGGCCAGGGCGTCGTCTGCATCGCGCTCAGCTCTCCGGAGGGAGAAGCCCTGCTGGAGGCCCCGGCGCGAGCCCTGGAATCCTTCCTCAAGCGAACCGACGCCGCGGTGCCACCCGGCACCGAGCATCGCCACTTCGACCTCGACACGGAGCTGTCCCACATCCTGGCCGAGAGCTGAGCCAGACCGAGAGCTGCTCGGCGCCGTCCGACTCGGGGAGACGGCGCCGTGCGGACAACCACATACGGGCGGACAGCGACGCCGTCGCCGCGGGAGCCACCGCGACGACGGCGTCGCCGCGCTCCCGGACACCCGCGCCGCGAACACCCCCTAGGATCTGCGGAACCCGGCGGGCACCGGTCCGCAGCAGGCCAGGGAGCGAATCGTGCAGATCCCCCACGACACCCGCAACGCCCTTGAGACCGTCGTCAGTCTCGTGAACACGATCCCCGAGGCCGACGGCGCGGACGGGCTTCCCGATGTCGAGGCCCTGTACGCCTTCGCACAGACCCACCGCGTGAGCGGTGTGGGCGACCTCGGTCCCCGCGATCTCCGGGCCGTGGAGTCCGTACGTACGCGCCTCGCCGAGGTGTTCGCCGCGCCCGGTCCCCGCGAGGCCTCGGAGCTGCTCAACGACCTGGTGGCCGCCGCCGGGACGACCCCGCAGCTGACGGATCACGACGGCTACGACTGGCACGTGCACTACTTCGCGCCGGACGCCTCGATGGCCGACCATCTCGCCGCCGACTGCGGCATGGCGCTGGCGTTCATCGTGGTCGCGGGCGAACAGGAACGGCTGAGGCGCTGCGAGGCGCCGGACTGCGGGCACGCCTTCGTCGACCTGTCGCGCAACCGTTCCCGCCGTTACTGCGACAGCCGCACCTGCGGCAACAGGCTGCACGTGGCCGCCTACCGGGCGCGCCGCAAGGAAGCGGCCGGCTGAGCGTCACAGCAGGAACAGATCATGGACCGCCGCCATCAGCAGCAGGGTGCCGATCACCGTCAGGAAGATCATCAACGGCGGCTGGGAGAGCGCGAAGAGGCATCCGCGCGGCTCTTCGGTGGGTGCGGGGGTTTGGCCCCGTGAGGTATCGAGCATCGCGGGGTGATCATGACGCAGGCGACGGTCCGCCGAACAACCAACACGCGTCCGGACGAGGCGAGTTCGTCAGATTCACGGCAAACGTCCACCCCCTGAGACGGACGGGCCTCCGGGAGGCTCCCGGTCAGAGGCCGTGCTTCTTGAGGATGGCCTCGACATCGCTGAAATCGTCGCTCGAATCCGTGCCGCCGGACTTCTTCGCCTTGGCCGCCTTGGGCTGCGCCACGGGGGCCGCGGACGCGCCGAACGAGGGCGCGGAGGCCGCGGGCGCGATCGCGTCGCGCTGCGCCGCCTTGGCCGCCGCCCTGCGTTCCTTACGGGTGCCGACGCCCGCGCGCCGCTCCACCATCCGTGTCGTCATGAAGAGCAGCCACGAGACTCCGAGGAGCCCGACACCCAGCCAGGCGGTCGGGCTGAACGCCTTGTCGGCGAGCCACTGGATCACGCCGGTCATCACGAGCGCCACGGGCACCAGCGAGTAGGCGGCGATCCGGGTCGCCGCGAGGAAACGTTTGCGGTACGCGGTGATCGCCGCGATCCCGAGGCCGGCAGCGGACACCGCGGAACAAATGGTCTCGGCAATCATCCGGTCCTCCAGGCGTGGTGCCGTCGTCGGTAAGAGCGCTTCTCGTCGCGCGTGCCGGTGTACGCCGACATGTCGACCCTTCCATCCTGCACCTCCCGGCGGGGTGGAGGCCACGGTCCGGGAGGACCTCAGGGAGATCTCCGGGGTTCACCTCCTCCCCAGGTCCCGGTCAGAAGGGGCTCCGGCGACCTGGAAGACTGAACGCATGAGTGACTTCCCCACCCCAGGACCCGTCGTGCTCGACGTCTGGTGCGAGCTCCAGTGCGTCGACTGCCACACCGCCCTGGCGGACCTGCGCGCGCTGCGGGCGCGCTACGGCGACCGGCTGGACGTACGGCTGCGGCACTTCCCGATGGACAAGCACCGGCACTCCTTCGCCGCCGCCCAGGCGGCCGAGGAAGCGGTGGAACAGGGCCTGGGCTGGCCCTACGCGGAGGCCGTCCTGGCCCGCCACGCGGAGCTGGACGCCCGGGGCGAGCCGCTGCTGATCGAGGTCGCCCGCCAACTGGGCCTGGACGAGGAGGAGTTCGACACCGCGCTGATCGACGGCCGGCACACCCTGATCGTCGACGCCGACCAGGCCGAGGGCAAGGCGATCGGCGTGACCGGCACCCCCACCTATGTCATCGGCGGCGAACGGCTCGACGGCGGCAAGAGCCAGGAGGGCCTGCGCGAGCGCGTCGAGGAGATCGCCGACCGGCTGCTCGCCGAGGGCTGACGCCCGCCCTCCCGCGGGCGGTACTCAGAGCAGCGTTTTGAAGACGTTGCGGTGCGTCGTCGCGTACCCGAGGGATTCGTAGAGGCCGATCGCCGGGGCGTTGCCCGCGAAGACGTGCAGGCCCAGCACTCCCGTACCCGCGACGAGGCCGATCCGCTCGGCGTGCAGCATCAGCGCGCGGCCGTAGCCCTTGCCGCGCAGGTCCTCGGACACCTTCACGTCGTACACGAAAGCCCCGACGACGCCGGGGTCGATCTCCCTGGTGCCCACCCACACGTGGCCGACCACGTCCCCGTCGTGCGTCAGGACCTCGATCCAGGTGTCGGGGGTGGCAAGGCCGGCGGGCAGGTTCTCGCGGCGGCTGGACTCCGCCTTGGCGCCGGCCTGGTCCGGCGGCAGGCCCCGGTCGATCCAGCTCTGCCGGAAGCCGTCGAGCGAGTGCGCCTCCCAGACCTCGTACTCCGTCTCGTCCATCGCCCTGCCGACGAGTCCGGGCGGCAGGGCCGGGGGCTCCGGGGAGAGGTTCTTCCGCATGTTCCTGCTGCGCTCGGTGTAGCCCAGGGTCTCCAGCAGTGGCAGCACTCCCCCGGCCTCGGTGGGGACGGAGGCGATCACCTGGCCGCAGCCCCAGCCGCGCAGGACCTCCTCGGCGGCCAGCGCGGCGATCGTGCCACGGCCTCGGCGCCGGTTCGCCTCGTCGATCCGCAGTTGGCGCAGCACGCCCGCCGGGGTGCCGAAGGCGCCGTCCATGCCCAGCTCGATCACGCCCAGGGGGCGGCTGTTGTCACACACGTCGTAGGTGCGTGACTTCATACCGTCATCGGTCTGCTGAAGCGGCCCGGTCGGCCGCAGAGTGGTGGTCATCAGGGGAGTTGTACCCATCTCACGGCCACGCGTCATCAGGTTTCACGGATCGATGTCGGCCGCCGCGCGCTCCTCGAAGACGCGCATGGCCTTGGCGGTGACCGGACCGGGGGCGCCGGGCAGTTCACGGCCGTCGACGCGGTGGACGGCCTGGACGTCGCGCAGCGACGACGTCAGGAAGATCTCGTCGGCCCGGTCGAGCGCGTCGAACGGCAGCCGGGTCTCCTGGGCTCCCGCCCACTCCACCGTGAGCGCCCGGGTGATACCGGCCAGACAGCCCGAGGAGACGGGCGGGGTGTGGAGCTGTCCGTCCAGGACGACGAAGACGTTGGAGCCCGTGCCCTCGCACAGATCTCCCACCGTGTTGGCGAACAGGGCCTCGGAGGCGCCCTGTTCGTGGGCACGGGCGAGGGCGACGACGTTCTCGCCGTACGACGTGGTCTTGAGCCCGGTCAGCGCGCCCCGTTCGTTGCGCGTCCAGGGGACGGTGATCGCCGCCGTCGTGTCGGGGCGGCGCTTCGTCTCGCCTACGGCCACCACCAGGGTCGGGCCTGCGTCGCCGCGGTCCGAGCCGAGCGGCGACAGACCTCCGGTGTACGTGATCCGCAGCCGGCCCATCTCGACCGGATTGGCGTCCAGCACGGCGGCGCACGCCGCGCGCACCTCGTCGTGGTCGGGGTCGGGCAGTCCGAGACCGCGCGCCGAGCGGGTCAGCCGGTCCAGATGGCGGGTGAGGGCGAAGGTCCGTCCCCGGACGGACTTCACCGTCTCGAAGATTCCGTCGCCCACGGTCAGCCCGTGGTCGAGCACGGACACGCGCGCGTCGTCGGCCGCCCGCAGTCCGCCGTTGACCCAGATCATCATCTAGCCGGTCCTTCCCGTCGCCTCGTACACTCCCGACGCTACCGCCAGCAGCCGCGAGGCCTTGAGTTCGGTCTCCTGCCACTCACCCTCGGGATCGGATCCCCAGGTGATGCCCGCGCCGGTGCCGAAGCGCAGGACGGGGCCACGCGGAGGGTCCCGTTCGATCCAGAACGTCCTTATGCCTACGGCCAGTTCGGCGGTGCCACGGTCGGCGTCGACCCAGCCGACGGCGCCGCAATACGGCCCGCGGGGCGCGGTCTCCAGCTCCTCGATGATCTTCAGGGCGCTGGATTTCGGCGCGCCGGTGATCGATCCGGGCGGGAAGGTCGCGGCCAGCAGTTCCGGCCAGCCCGCGCCCCCGGCGAGTTCGCCGCGCACTCTCGACACGAGATGGACGAGGCCGGGGTGGGGCTCGACGGCGCAGAGGGCGGGGACGGTCACGGATCCGGTGGCGCAGACGCGGCCGAGGTCGTTGCGGACGAGGTCCACGATCATCACGTTCTCGGCGTGGTCCTTCTCCAGCAGGTCGTCGGCGGTCCGGCCGGTGCCCTTGATGGGGCCGGACTCCACCGTGCGCCCGGTGCGCCGCAGATACAGCTCCGGCGACGCGGTGGCGATCTCCACGCCGTGGGCGGGCAGTCGGATCGTGCCGGCGTACGGGGCGGGGTTGCCGCGCGCCAGCACGGCGGTCAGCGCGTCGACATCGGCGGCGTCCGGGTCGGGCAGCGGCGCCGTCAGGACGCGGCAGAGGTTGGCCTGGTAGACCTCGCCGGCCGCGATGAGTTCGCGTACGCGCCGTACGCCCGAGACGTACGCGGCGCGGTCGAGCGACGACGCCCAGTCGCCCGCCGCGGGGCCCTGCCACTGCCCGGGGACGGGGGCGGGCACCGGTTCGCGGCGTACGTCGCCGAAGCGGGCGCAGGTGGGGCGGCCCTCGAAGTCCATGGCGACGGCCCAGAAGCCGGTGGATTCGAGGGCTTCCGGGTCACGGGTGACATCGCGCAGATCGGTGGCGACGAGATCACCGAAGCGGGCCAGGGGAGGGAGGTCGTACACGGTGCCGAGTCTAGGACGGCGGGCGGGACGCACCGCGAACGTGTCTCGACGGCGCCGTGGAGGTGCCGCAGTGTGAACGCACGGCAGCACGCTGCACAAACGCGTTTTTGTACTGGCCCCGTAATCCGCTAGAGTTCACCACGTCGCCGGACCGCGCAGTAGGGACCGGGAAACGGCACGCGGACGTAGCTCAGTTGGTAGAGCGCAACCTTGCCAAGGTTGAGGTCGCCAGTTCGAACCTGGTCGTCCGCTCGAGTGGGGGGATTGATTCCCGGCCCCCGTGCTCCTGGTGGAGTGGCCGAGAGGCGAGGCAACGGCCTGCAAAGCCGTCTACACGGGTTCAAATCCCGTCTCCACCTCCAAGGACGATTAGCTCAGCGGGAGAGCGCTTCCCTGACACGGAAGAGGTCACTGGTTCAATCCCAGTATCGTCCACTGGATCCACCTGGATTCCCGCGCGATTAGCTCAGCGGGAGAGCGCTTCCCTGACACGGAAGAGGTCACTGGTTCAATCCCAGTATCGCGCACGCAGTACACGCGGGTCGCCCCGCGCGATTAGCTCAGCGGGAGAGCGCTTCCCTGACACGGAAGAGGTCACTGGTTCAATCCCAGTATCGCGCACAGCCCGAAGCCCCCGGCCTCACAGCCGGGGGCTTCGTCGTGCGCGGGGTTCGATCAGGAGGAGAAGAGCATCCTGCCGAAGCCCTTCTGGCGGTGGTGACCGCCGTGGTGGCCGCCGTGCGGCGCGCCCCACGCGGGAGCCGGCGCCGCCTGCGCGGGGTAGCCGGGGGCCCCCTGAGCGGGGTAGCCGCCGGGGGCCGCGGGCGGGGGCGGGGCCTGCTGTCCCCACTGCGCCTCGAGGCGGGTGAGGGACTCCAGCTCGCCGTAGTCGAGGAAGATCCCCCGGCAGCCGCTGCACTGCTCTATCTGGACACCGTTGCGGTTGTACGTGTGCATCGCTGCATGACACTTGGGGCACTGCATGGGTCGGCTCAGCTCCTCGCCGTTCGGTCGGCACCGCCGGAATGCCTCCCGGCGACGGTCTGTTCACCTTACGACGAGGGCCCGGCCGCCAACTTCGTTGGGAGTGTGGCGATTCGGGCACAGGTCTCGATCATCGTCGCCTCCACCTCGTCCAGTTCACGGCCCTGCTCGGTCGACTTCGCGACGGCCAGGGCGGCGGTCTGGACGGTGAGGGCGCGGGCGGCGACATCGAGCCGGGGCCAGGGGTCACCGTCGGCCGGTACGGCGGGACCGCCCGCCGAGCGGTAGGCGCCGAGGAAGCGCCACCACTCGTCGGGGGACAGCAGTCCGGCGGCGTACCAGGCGGCGGGGCGGGCCAAGTCCCAGGCGGCGTCGCCGAGTCCGAGGTCGTCCACGTCGATCAGCAGCCACGGGCCGTCCGGTGCGGGGTGCCGTACGAGCTGCCCGAGGTGGAAGTCCCCGTGGCACAGCGGCCCGCCGGCGGGTGCGGGCGCCTCGTCCCTGGCCCAGGCGGGCAGGCCGGCCCAGGCGCGCGCCACGTCGACGGCGGCCGGGTGGCGTCCGGCGGCCCGCATCCGGGAGAGGGCCTGGGCGGCCTTGAGCGGGCCGCGCATGGGCGGGACACCCTGCGGCGCGAGGGCGGCGGGCGGTACGGCGTGCAGCCGGGCCAGCAGGGTCGCCGCCGCCTCCCAGGGCGCGTCGTCGGGGCGGTCGGGGTCGACGGGGGTGCCGTACGGCCATGCGGAGACGGGCCGGCCCGCGATGTGCCGGGGGGTCGCCGGGAGGGGTGGCAGCAGGATGCCGGCGAGCAGCGGGTGCGCCGCGGCGAGGAGCCGGGCGCGGTGGCCCGCTGGATCGGTGGCGGGCGCGTGCGCCTTGGCGACCACGGCTCCGTGCCGTACGACCACACCGTCGGAACGGTCGGCCAGCACGGTCTCGTCGCGTCCGCAGGCGCGGCAGGGGCGCGCGGGCGCCGAGCCGGTGGTCGGGCCGGCGGTGTCCGGGTGGGCGGCGTGACGGGCGGCGACGGTGAGCGCGCGTACGACGGACGCGGTCGTGGACGCGGATGTGGTCACGGTGGTGTCCCCCGGTGCGGTGTGTCTCGCCGGGAGCCTACGCGGGCCTCGTACGCGGCGCGTTGGTCCCGCGGGTCGTGTGGTCGGTGAGCCGAAACGGGTCCGGACAGCGCGATGGCCGGTCAGCTCCCCAGCTGACCGGCCAAACGCTGCCGTCCGCCGCACCCCCGTCCCCACGGGGTTGTTGGCCGGATGTCGATGGTTCGGGCCGCTCTCCCGAACCTGGGGCGCCGCTCAGCGCCCCAGCATCACGCCCACGGACGACGCTTGTGTGACCACTGCTTCCCAGCCGCCGAATACGACGACCAGCAGGGCCGCGAGAGGGAGGACCATGGCCGTCGCCACCAAGGGGTGGCGCGAACCGGAACTCCGCCCGCCGAACGCGTCGAATGCCCTGCGTCCCTGCGTGCGGATCATCGCTCGCGATGCCGTGTCGGCCATGGTCCTTCTCCTCGTGTCTGGCAGCGGCGAGTGTCTGACCTCGGGGGACGAGTGCTGCACTCGCCGCTGACAACAACATTAGGCAGGCGCCGCGCCTGGGTCGTCATGCCCGCGTACCGATTGCCGGGCCTCCCGGAGGATGACCGGTACCCCCCGCGCGTACTCCCCTGGGTGGAGAGGGGGTCCTACACCTGCGGGTCATCCCGGAGGGGACGCTCGGAGAGGTCCTCCCTGGGCACCGGTTGTTCGACCAGAGCGAGCACCCGGGTGGCCATGAAGCGCGCCGTACGCACCACCGAGCCGTTGCGGGTGACTTCACTCACTTCCACCACTCCTCGACGCACCGCCGTCTCCACCCGGCGGCCTGCCCGACTTGCCACGACTTCGTACGTACGAGTCGTGTCACCCGCGTCCACCACTATCTCCACGCGGTCACCCTTCATTGATCCAATCCCCCTTCTGCGACGGACCATTGAGATCTCGCACGGGCCTGAGGACCTTGGATCCGCGGCCCCCTGACCACCCCTCAAGTTTCTCACCCGGCACTGACAATCGATCCGTCTCCGAGGGCGCGGCCTATGAGCGCCCCGGGGCGCGGGTACGTAAGCTGTGCCACGTCACACGGACGACCGGGCAGCGGGGATGGACATGGCGATGATGCGGCTCCGGCGCGAGGACCCGCGTGTCGTCGGTTCGTTCAGGATTCACCGGCGGCTCGGCCAGGGCGGCATGGGGGTCGTGTACCTGGGTTCCGACCGGCGAGGCCAGCGGGTCGCGCTGAAGGTGATCAGGCCCGATCTCGCCGAGGACCAGGAGTTCCGCTCGCGGTTCGCCCGCGAGGTCTCGGCGGCCCGGCGGATCCGCGGGGGCTGTACGGCCCGCCTGGTGGCCGCCGATCTCGACGCGGACCGGCCGTGGTTCGCCACCCAGTACGTTCCCGGGCCCTCACTGCACGACAAGGTCGCCGAGGACGGGCCGCTGTCCGCCGCCGAGGTCGCCTCCGTAGGAGCCGCGCTCTCCGAGGGGCTGCTGGCCGTGCACGAGGCCGGGGTCGTCCACCGCGATCTGAAGCCGTCGAACATCCTGCTCTCCCCCAAGGGCCCGCGCATCATCGACTTCGGGATCGCCTGGGCGACCGGGGCGAGCACGCTCACGCACGTCGGTACGGCGGTGGGGTCGCCCGGTTTTCTCGCGCCCGAGCAGGTGCGCGGCGCGGCGGTGAGCCCGTCGACCGACGTCTTCGCGCTCGGCGCGACGCTGGCCTACGCCGCGACGGCCGACTCGCCCTTCGGGCACGGCAGTTCGGAAGTGATGCTCTACCGGGTCGTGCACGAGGAGGCTCAGCTGTACGGGGTGCCGGACGCGCTGGCGCCGCTGGTGCGGGCCTGTCTGGCGAAGGACCCCGAGGAGCGGCCGAGCACGCTTCAGCTGTCGATGCGGCTCAAGGAGATCGCGGCGCGGGAGGCTCAGGGGCTGCCGGACGGACGGCCGCCGGCGCAGCGGGAGCGGATCGGGCAGGACGTGCCGACGGGCCGGATTCCGGAGCGTACGGCGCGGATGCCGCAGCGGACCGAGCGCACGGAGCGACCGGAACGGATGGAGCGGACGGACCGGTCCGACCGGTCCACGCAGGGGCGTACGGCGGGCGGGCACGACTCCCGTGCGCACGGCCCGCGTGGTTCGGCGCCGCGCACCGGCGGCGGGCGTGCGCCGAGGCCCCGCGACGGCTCCTCCCGCACCGGCGGGCGTCAGGGCACCAGGCCCGGGGCGCGTACGACGTCGGGTGGACGCGGCGGACGCAGGCCGGCCAATCCCCGGCTGCTGCGCCAGCGGCTGATCGTCTTCGTGGTGGTGACGCTGGTGGTCGCGATGGGGATCGCGGCGGCGCAGAAGCTGTAGGCCGGGTCAGCCTCGGGGCCGCGTCATGTAGAAGGCGACGGCCGAGGTGGCGGCGACGTTGAGGGAGTCCACCCCGGCGTCCATCGGGATGCTCACCCGTAGGTCGGCGGCGGCGAGGGCGCCGGCCGTCAGTCCGTCGCCCTCCGTACCGAAGAGGAGCGCGAGCCTGTCGTGACGCCGCTCGGCGAGCGCGTCGAGGGTGATCGACTTCTCGTCCAGACAGAGGGCGGCGGTGACGAATCCCGCCTCGCGCAGCAGGTCGGCGTCGTGCGGCCAGGATTCCAGCCGGGTCCAGGGGACCTGGAGGACGGCACCCATCGAGACCTTCACGGCCCGGCGGTAGAGCGGGTCCGCGCAGCGCGGGGTGAGGAGCACCGCATCGACGCCGAGCGCCGCCGCGTTACGGAAGGCGGCCCCGAGGTTGGCGTGGTCGACCATGTCCTCGAAGACGACGGCGCGCCGTGCCGTGCGCAACAGGTCGGCGGGGAGCGGCAGGGGCTTGCGGCGCATGGAGGCGAGGGCGCCGCGGTGGACGTGGTAGCCGGTGACGCGTTCGGCCAGGTCCGGGGCGACCTCGTAGATGGGCGCGGCGGTCGCGTCGATGACATCGCGCATGACGTCGATCCACTTGGCCGTCAGGAGCATGGAGCGCATCTCGTAACCGGCCGCCACGGCGCGGCGGATGACCTTCTCGCCCTCGGCGATGAACAGGCCCTCGGCGGGCTCGCGGCGGCGGCGGAGTTCGACGTCCGTGAGGTCGGTGTAGTCGGCGAGGCGGGGGTCGGCGGAGCCGTCGGGGGCCGCTTCGACGGTGACGATCTCAGCCACGGTCGTTGGCACCGCCGGTGCCCCGGCCGGGGCCGACCGAGACCACGTCGCCGATGACGATGACGGCCGGGGGCCGTACGTCCTGCGCGGTGACGGCTTCAGCCGCGGTTTCGAGTGTCGCGTCGACGCGGCGCTGGGTCGCCGTGGTGCCTTCCTGGATCAGCGCCACGGGGGTGGACGGCGACTTGCCGTGGGCGATGAGGGTCCGCGCGATGGCGTCGATCTTGTCGACGGCCATCAGCAGGACGAGCGTGCCGCGCAGCCGGGCGAGCGCCGGCCAGTCGACCAGGGAGCGCGGGTCGTCGGGGGCGACATGACCGCTGACCACCGTGAACTCGTGTGCCACGCCCCGGTGGGTGACGGGGATGCCCGCCGCGCCGGGGACGCTGATGGAGCTGGAGATGCCGGGGACGACGGTGCAGGCGATGCCCGCGTCGGCGAGGGCCTGGGCCTCCTCCATACCGCGGCCGAAGACGAACGGGTCGCCGCCCTTGAGCCGTACGACGGCCTTGCCCGCCTTGGCGTGCTCGATCAGCGCGTTGTTGATCGCCTCCTGGGCCATGAAGCGGCCGTACGGGATCTTCGCCGCGTCGATCACCTCGACGTGCGGCGGGAGTTCGTCGAGGAGGTCGCGGGGGCCGAGGCGGTCGGCGATGACGACGTCGGCCTCGGCGAGGAGGCGCCGGCCGCGGACGGTGATCAGCTCGGGATCGCCGGGGCCGCCGCCGACGAGGGCGACGCCGGGGGTCCGGGTGCGGTGGCGGGGGGCGGCGAGGGTGCCGTCGCGCAGGCCCTCGACGATGGCGTCGCGTACGCCGGCGGAGCGGCGCGGGTCGCGTCCGGTGAGTACGGCGACGGTGACGCCCTCGCTGCGGCCGGTGGCCGGGGTCCAGGCGGTGGCGGCCTCGGCGTCGTCGCTCCGTACGCACCAGGTCCTGTTCCGCTCGGCCTCGGCGGAGGCTCGGGCGTTCGCCTCGGTGTCGCTGGAGGCGACCAGGACGTACCAGGCGTCGTTCAGGTCGTCGTCGGCGTACGGGCGGCGTTCCCAGCGCAGTTCGCCGGCGTCGGCCATGGCTTCGACGGAGGGGGTCGCGGACGGCGACACGAGCAGGATGTCGGCGCCGGTCGCGATGAGTGCCGGCAGGCGGCGCTGGGCTACCTGCCCGCCCCCGACGACGACGACGCGCCGCCCGGCGAGACGGAGTCCGACGGGGTAGGCGGGATGCTCGGCCATGGCGCTACGGGCTCCTCTGGAGACGGTGCGGGGGCTG
>NZ_JARJHW010000065.1:0-36013 GCF_040560175.1 Streptomyces panacea | reverse complement strand
TGTCCCTGTGCGTGTCCCTGTGTACTTGCCATCCGGCGTTGCGATCCCTGACGGGCTCGGGCATGCTCCCCAGGGACGCCGCGTCCGTGGCGGCGGTCCCTGGGCGAAAAAGAGGAGTGTCGCCGTACCCTTGGGGGTAAGGGGTTGGGAAGATGATTCCCAGACACGACTCCGTTGCCCCGTCAATTGTTGCTCCTTCACACAAGGACCTTCCTCGCCGAGACATCGATGGCCGGTCACGAAATCCCCGAACCCGCTGACCGCGAGCAGTTGACCGACCCCGCGTCGGACCTGCAAGCGGCCGAAGAGACGCGCCACTCCTGTGATCCCGCCTTCCGGCACGGAGTGGTCGTCGGCTTCGACGGCTCGACATCGAGCGAGCGCGCGCTCGCGTACGCCATCGGCATGGCCCGCAGGCTCGGCTCGGCGCTGATCATCGTGCATGTGGCCAACCGGCTGCCCACCACCGTCTGGGCGGGCTGCGAGCCGCCCGTCTTCGTGGACGTGCCGGACCACCGCACCGAAGTGCTCGGTCTCGAACTCGCCTGCGCCGACTACCTCTCCGAGGTGCCGTGGATCCTCGTCGAGCGCGGCGGCGACATCTGCCACGAACTCGAAGAGGTCGGCCAGGAGTACTCGGCCGACGCGATCGTCGTCGGCTCCACGCACGGCATCGTCGGGCGCATCTTCGGCACGGTGGCGGGGCGGCTGGCACGACGGGCCCAACGGCCCGTCGTGGTCATCCCGTAGCCCCGCCGCCCGGCCCCGCGCGTCTACTCGACCGTCACGGACTTCGCGAGGTTACGCGGCTTGTCGATGTCCCGGCCCAGCGCCAACGCCGTGTGATAGGCGAGCAGTTGGAGCGGAATCCCCATCAGGATCGGGTCCAGCTCCGTCTCGTTCTTCGGCACCACGATCGTCTGGTCGGCCTTCGGCTGCTCCTGGTGCGCGACCGCCAGGATCCGGCCGCTGCGCGCCTTGATCTCCTCCAGCGCCGCGCGGTTCTTCTCCAGCAGATCGTCGTCCGGCACGATCGCCACTGTCGGCAGCGCCGGTTCGATGAGCGCGAGGGGGCCGTGCTTCAACTCCGAGGCCGGATAGGCCTCGGCGTGGATGTACGAGATCTCCTTGAGCTTCAACGAGGCCTCAAGTGCCACCGGATAGCCGCGTACCCGGCCGATGAACATCATCGACTTCGCGTCCGCGTACTCCTCCGCCACCTTCTTGATCTCCGCCTCGGACTCCAGGATCTCCGAGATCTGGGCGGGCAGCCTGCGCAGCCCCGCGATGATCCGCTTGCCGTCGGCGACCGACAGATCGCGGATCCGGCCCAGGTGCAGCGCGAGCAGCGCGAAGGACACCACGGTGTTGGTGAAGCACTTGGTGGAGACCACGCAGACCTCGGGGCCCGCGTGCACGTACACGCCGCCGTCGGTCTCGCGGGCGATCGCCGAGCCGACGACGTTGACCACGCCGAGCACCCGGGCGCCCTTGCGCTTGAGTTCCTGCACGGCGGCCAGGACGTCGTACGTCTCGCCCGACTGCGACACGGCGATGTAGAGCGTGTCGGGGTCCACGACCGGGTTGCGGTAACGGAATTCGGACGCGGGCTCGGCGTCCGCCGGGATCCGCGCCAGCGACTCGATCAGCCCCGCGCCGATGAGACCCGCGTGGTACGAGGTGCCGCAGCCGAGGATCTTGATGCGCCGCACTCCGCGCGCCTCACGCGCGTCCAGATTGAGGCCGCCCAGGTGCACGGTCGAGAACCGGTCGTCGATCCGGCCGCGCAGCACCCGGTCCACGGCTTCGGCCTGCTCGGAGATCTCCTTGTGCATGTACGTGTCGTGGCCGCCCATGTCGTACGACTCGGCCTCCCACTCCACGGTGGTCGGCGTGGCCGAGGTGCGCGAGCCCTCGGTGGTGTACGTACGGAAGTCGTCGGCCTTGATGGTGGCCATCTCGCCGTCGTCGAGCGTGACGACCTGGCGGGTGTGGGAGACCAGCGCGGCCACGTCGGACGCGACGAACATCTCCTTCTCGCCGATGCCGAGGACGACGGGCGAGCCGTTGCGGGCGACGACGATACGGTCCGCGAAGTCGGCGTGCAGGACGGCGATGCCGTACGTGCCCTCCACCAGCTTCAGCGACTGGCGGACCTTCTCCTCCAGCGTTTCGGCCCCCGAGCGCGCGATGAGGTGGGTCAGGACCTCGGTGTCGGTCTCGGAGAGGAACACGACACCGTCGGCCTCCAGCCTCGCGCGCAGCTCGGTGGCGTTGTCGATGATGCCGTTGTGGACGAGGGCGACCTTGTTCTCCGGGTCGAGGTGCGGGTGCGCGTTCTCGTCGCTCGGGGCGCCGTGGGTGGCCCAGCGGGTGTGCGCGATGCCGGTGGTGCCGGCGAAGCGCTTGGGGACGCGGGACTCCAGCTCACGGACGCGGCCCTTGGCCTTGACCATCTTCAGGGTCGCGGGCTTGCCCGCGGTCGCCTTGCCGGTGATGACCAGGCCGGCGGAGTCGTAACCCCGGTACTCCAGCCGCTGCAGGCCCTCAAGCAGCAGTGGAGCGACGTCGCGCCTTCCGATGTAACCGACGATCCCGCACATATCAGTCTCTGCCCCTCCGTCGATGTTCCGTGTTCGGTGTTCGTGTTTCGTGTTTCGTGGTGATGCGGTGCTCGGCTCAGCCGTAGACGAGGCGCCGGAGCTGTCTGAGGGACAGCTCCGGCGGTGCCACCGCGCGGTGCGGCAGTTCGGCCGCGATCCGCTCGAAGATCTCCGGGTTCGTGGCGCCGCCGGCCTGTAGCTCGCGGTGTCTGCGCCGGACGAATTCCTCGGTGGTCTCGTCGAAGTACGCCAGGACGTCCAGGATCACCCGGGCCGCCTCGCCGCGCGGGAGCGCGGTGCTGCGGACCAGATGGTCGACCAGGTCGTCGTGGGACGAGGGTGAACGGCGTTCGAGCACCCGTAGATACTGCGGGTGTGTGGGGCTCTTTGCAAGAATCCTGCCCGATTTCGGGCAGGAGTGTGCATGATCTCGGTCGGGATGCTATTGCGGGGCGCTGTTCAGAGGCGCTTCAGCACGGCCTGCTTGGCGGTCGTGAACTCCTCCGCCGTCAGGATTCCGGCCTGGTGCAGCTCGCCCAGCTCTCGCAGCCTGCGCAGCAGCGCGTCATGATCGTCGCCACTTGCCGCGGCGGGGGCCGGGGCGGGGACGGCGCCGGCGGGCTCGGCCGTCTTGGCGAGGAGGGTGGGTGCGGCGGCGTCCGCGTTCGGGTGCGGCAGCCGGGCGACCACGGCGGCGGCCACCAGCGCCATCAGCGGGTCCTTGCGGAAGCCGTACAGCTCCACGGCGTGCGGGTCGTACTTGGGGGCCGGGGAATTGCCCCGGCCGACCCGGAAGCGCAGGAAGCCGTTCTCCATGCCGGCGCTGGGCCGCCACTCCACGGCATCCACATCGCCGAGCGAGAGGGTGGTGGTGCCCCGCGAGGACTTGGACTCCTCGGTCTTCCAGTTCCACTCCAGCCGGATCTCCTCGCCGTCGAAGGTGGCCGTCCCGTCCCCCGCGCCCATCGTGATCGGCAGGGACGGGCCGGGCAGCAGATAGCGCTCGGTGGGACCCGCGTCGACCTCGTCGAGCAGCAGGGAGTTGCGCACCTCGTCGACGAAGTACTCGGCGACGCCCGCGCGGTCGTTCTCCACGGTCAGCCGGTACGGATCGGAGCCGTCGTCCAGCTTGCCCCCGGCGACCCTCGTGAGCGGGTCGGCGCCGTCGCGCAGCCGCAGTCTGAGCCGCCCGGACCTACGGCCCTGCTCGAAGGTGACGCCCGCCAACGCCCGTAACGGCACGGCGACTTCACCGAGTGACTTGCGCAGCAGACTCACCCGTTTGTCGCTGCCGGGCACTATGCGCACCGTGTCGCCGTCGAAGGTCCAGGTGCCGTCCTTCTGGATGATTTCCGCCATGCGCCGATTCTTCCATCGAGGCGCCGAAGAAATGGTCTACACCTTGACCACGGATGGGGCACGGGGTTCCGATGGGAAGGTTCGGTCGCTCCGCACCGCAGTCGTGGTGCTCCGCACCGCAGTCGTGGACCCACAGTCGTGAACTCCGTCGAAGGGGCAAGCCTGTGAGACAGCACGGAACACCCCCCACCTTCCCCCGACTCCTCTCCCGCCGCTCTCCGTTCCCCCATGCCGCGGGCCCCCGCCTTTCCGGACCGCTGCTCGTCGCCGTCGCCCTGTTCTCGTGCCTGGCCGCCTCCGGGGCCGTCGCGGCTCCCGGGCCCACGGGAACGGCGGCCGGATCCAGCTCGGCCACCAGACCGCTCGGCGACGTCGTTCCCGCGCCCGCGTCGGTGCGGCCGGGCGGTACGCCGTACTCCATCACCGCCTCGACCCGGATCCGGGTCGACGACGACTCCCGTGAGGCACGGCGCGTCGGTACCTATCTGGCGGGGCTGCTGCGGCCCTCCACCGGCTACGACCTGCGGGTCACCGACGACGACCGCGGACCTGACCGGGGCCGCGGGCATGATCACGGCCGGGTCGACGACGGGATCCGGCTGCGGCTGACGTCCGGCGACCGGGACCGCGCGCTCGGCGACGAGGGCTACCGGCTGGAGTCGGGCCGGGACGGTGTCACCCTCACGGCGCGCAAGCCCGCCGGACTCTTCCACGCCGTCCAGACGCTGCGGCAGCTCCTCCCGGCCGCCGTCGAACACGACAGCCGGCAGCGCGGCCCCTGGAAGATCGCCGGCGGCACCATCACCGACAAGCCGCGCTACGCGTACCGCGGCGCGATGCTCGATGTCTCACGGCACTTCTTCGGAGTCGACCAAGTCAAGCGCTACATCGACCAGTTGGCCCTCTACAAGATCAACACCCTGCATCTGCACCTCTCCGACGACCAGGGCTGGCGCATCGCGATCGACTCCTGGCCGCGCCTCGCCACGTACGGCGGCTCGACCCAGGTCGGCGGCGGCCCCGGCGGCTACTACACCAAGGCCGAGTACCGCGAGCTGGTGCGCTACGCCACGTCCCGCCATCTCGAAGTCGTCCCGGAGATCGACATGCCGGGCCATACGAACGCCGCGCTCGCCTCGTACGCCGAGCTGAACTGCGACGGCGTCGCGCCGCCGCTCTACACCGGCACGGCCGTCGGTTTCAGCTCGCTGTGCGCGCCGAAGGAGATCACGTACGACTTCGTGGAGGACGTGGTGCGCGAGTTGGCCGCGCTGACGCCCGGCAGATATCTGCACATCGGCGGCGACGAGGCGCACTCCACCAGCCATGCGGACTATGTGGAGTTCATGCGGCGGACGCAGGCGGTGGTGGCCACGTACGGGAAGAAGGTGATGGGCTGGCATCAGCTGACCGGCGCCGCCCCGGTGAAGGGCGCGGTCGCGCAGTACTGGGGTTACGACGCCACGGGCGCCGCCGAGCGCGCGCAGGTCGCCGAGGCGACGAAGGCCGGCACGAAGCTGGTCCTGTCGCCGGCCGACCGGGTCTATCTCGACATGAAGTACGACCGGAACACCGACCTGGGCCAGACCTGGGCCGGTCTGGTGGAGGTGGACCGTTCGTACGACTGGGACCCGGCGGCCTATCTCGCCGACGCCGGGGTCGACCCGGGCGCGGTGCTGGGCGTCGAGGCGCCGCTCTGGTCGGAGACCCTGTCGACCAGTGACCACATCGAGAAGATGGCGTTCCCGAGGCTGCCCGGTGTCGCGGAGATCGGCTGGTCCCCGCAGTCGGCTCGGGACTGGGACACCTACAAGAAGCGGCTGGCGGCTCAGGGGCCCCGGCTGACGGCCCTGGGGATCGACTACTACCGCTCGCCGGTGGTGCCGTGGCCCGCGGAGTGAACGAGCCTTCCCGGTGAGGGAGGCGGGCGCCCGTGAGGGACCAAGCGTGGGCACGGGCGCCCGCCGGTCCGTCGGCGCGCGGGCCGAAGCGCGCGAGCGGGTGGGACAGGGCGCCGACGAGCCGGAGCGCGCCCGCCGGGATGGAGCGCGCCCGCCGGGAGCGGTTCGGCCGAGGTGAGGCCGGTGCGGGTGTACGCGGACGTATTCGAGCCCGTCCGGCGATCGAGGACGAACGGCCACCGGAGGAACTTGGTGAATCCTCCCGGTCGCCGCACCGGGGCGGGTCCGTGGAGCGGCGTCGGTCCGCAACGGGCGCGTGGCGCGGGCCGGTTGAGCCGGGTGGTTGAGCCGGGTGGTTGAGTACCGGTACTCACGCCGCCGGCCGCGCTCCCGGCGACCATGGAGGCAGCGCTCGTCGTCCACCCCGGAGGCCCCTCATGCTCAGCCGCACCGCCGCCGCACTGGTGCCGTTCTTCGGGCGTCTCACGGTCACGCTGGACGGGGACGCCGAGTTGGCGCCCGGCAGCATCGTCGCCGCCAACCACACGTCGCTCAGCGACCCGGCGATCGTGCTCGCCGCGCTGCGCAGGCTGGGCGTCGAGCCGGTCGTGATGGCGGCGGCGGGACTGTGGCGCGTACCGCTCCTGGGGCGTGCGCTCGCCCGCGGCGGGCACGTCCCCGTCCGCCGCGCCGACCCACGGGCCGCCGGCTGCCTCGAAGACGCCGCCGCCGCGCTCGCCCGTGGCCGGCTCGTTCTCATCTACGGCGAGGGCGGCATACCGGACGGCGCCTTCGGCACCGAGACGCCTCCCCGCCCGTTCCGCAGCGGCCTGGCCCGCCTCGCCGCCGCCACCGGCGCCCCGGTCGTCCCTCTCGGACAGACCGGAGCCCGGCGGCTGATGTCGGGCAGTGCTCTGGGGCAGTTCGCGGGCCTGGCCACCGCGCCGCTGCGCCGCCCGGACCTGCGGGTGCACATCGGCGCCCCGGTACGGCTGACGGGCGATCTGCCGGCCGCCACGGCGCGGGCCCACAGCGCGGTCACCTCGGCGTGGCTGACGGCGGGCGGCCGGGCCGCCCCGCCCCCGGCCGCCCCGCCCCCGGTCGCGGCGGTGACGGCGACCCTCTGACGGTCCGGCTACGACGCCTTCGCCGCTTCCTCCCGCAACTGCTCCTCGCTCAGCCCCCGCCGCCAGTAGCCGATGAACGTGACGTGCCGACGGTCCAGTCGACGCTCCCGTACGAGATGGCGGCGCAGCTCCTTCACCGTCCCGGCCTCGCCCGCCGGCCACGCGTACGGCGCGGTGCCGGGCAACTCGGCGGCGCGTACCGCCTCCACGGCCGAGGGGGCGTCCTCGTCGCGTGCCAGCCAGTGGATGGTGGCGTCGGCCGCCGTCGGCAGCTCCATGCGGTCGGCGGCGTACGGCACGCTGAGCCACACCCGCGCCTTCGTCCCGGCGGGCAGCCACTCCAGGATGGCGGCGGCCGCGGGCAGGGAGGTCTCGTCGGCCCAGATCAGTACGGAGTCGGTGTCGGCCGGGGGCCGGAAGCGGACCGCCGTGTTGTCCGCTACGGCCGGGCCGAGGACGAGCACGCGGTCGCCTGGCGCCGCGCCGCCCGCCCAGCGGCAGGCCGGCCCGCCGTCGGGGTGCAGGGCGAAGTCGATGTCCAACTCGTCGGGGTCGTCGCGGTGTTCGCGCACCGTGTAGGAGCGCATCACGGCCCGTACGTCGTCCGGCAGTGCCCGCCAGGCCGCCCACCAGCCGTCGCCCTCCCCGACGGGGACGACGGGCGCCGACTGCTCCGGCAGGGGCAGGAACAGCGACAGGCTCTGGTCGCGCCCACCGGCGGCGAAACCGGTGAGGCCGTCGCCGGACCGGGTGTCGCCGCCGAAGGTGACGCGGACGAGCGACGGCCCGAGCCGCCGTGTCCGTACGACCTGAAGGGCGAAGAAACGGAACGGAGCGGTGCCGGCCGCCGCCCCGGGCGTCGCGGTCGGCATGGGTCAGGCGACCTTCCTGGCCTTCTCGATGGCCGCGGCGAGATCGTCGAGGATCGGCGCGCACTTGTCGTACGAGTAGATGGGCTCCGCGACGCGGGGGACGACCTGGCCCGCCTCGACGGCGGGCAGCCGCGCCCACGTCGGCTTCGAGGTGAGCGCGTTGGGCTGGAGGGCGGAGGAACGGTTGTCCATCATGATGATGTCGGCCGGGTACGTGTCGATGTTCTCCCAGCTCAACTCCTCGAAGAAGCCCTGCGCGTTCACCTTCGGCTCGACGAACTTCACGCCGAGTTCCTGGAAGTAGAGGGTGTCGGCGGACATCTTGGCGAGCGAGACGTAGAACAGGTCCTGGCTGGCCGAGCCGACCAGCACTCTGATGTCCGGCTTGGACTTCGCCGCCGCCCGCAGCCGGCCCGCCGCCTTCTCGAACCGGGCCTTGGCATCGGTGACCTTCGCGGCCTTCAGGTCCGCGCCCAGGGACTCGGCGAGATCCGCGTGGCGCCGGATCGCCTTGGGGACGGTGGTCTCCGCCGCCCAGAGCGCCACGCTGGGGGCCAGCTTGAGGATCTTGCCCTTGGACTGCTCGGGGACGTACCAGAGTTCACCCTCGACCCACTGCGCGGTGACGAGCAGGTCCGGGGCGAGCGCCGCGTACTTCTCGACGTTGAACTCGCCCCAGACGTTGCCGAGTATCTCGACCTTCGTGACATCGAGGTCCCCCGCCTGGATGTCCGGCTTGCCGTCCTTGGTGGTGGTCGGGCCGAAGACGCCCTTGACCTCGATCCCGTAGTCGTGAAGCGCGGCGGCGGTGCCGGTGAAGGCGACGATGCTCTTCGGGACGCCGTCGGCCTTCGCCGTCTCGCCGCGGTCGTCCTTGAAGGACCAGGGGCCCGCCTTCGCGTCGCCTCCCGCGCCCGCGTCTTGCTTGTCGTCGTCGCTGTTCCCGCAGGCGGCGAGCGCGACTCCGAGACCGACGGCACCACCGGCGGCGAGGACGCCGCGACGACTGAGGGGCGAGCTGAGGGCGTTGGGCATGTCGATGTCCGCTTTCGTACGCGCCGGAGACCGGCCGATGAGCCGGTTCAGGTAGGTTAGCCTAACCTTGCTTACCATTCCGTACGGGGCGGGTGTCCGAGGCCCGAGGCAGAGTGGGGGAGTCGTCCCCCCTCTCCACAGGAGTCAGCGATGTCCGTTCGCCGAGTCGTGCCCAACGTCCACGTACAGCCCGAAGTGCTGGACCGGAACCGGGAGTTCTACGGCCTGCTGGGCTTCGAGGAGGTCATGAACCTGGGGTGGATCATGACCCTCGCCTCCCCGTCCACCCCCGCCGCCCAGATCAGTTTCCTGACCGAGGACGCGACCGCGCCCGTCGTCCCCGACATGAGCGTCGAGGTGGCCGACGTGGACGCGGCCTACGCGGCCGTGCGGGCGAGCGGCGCGGACATCGTGCACACGCTGCGGGACGAGGAGTGGGGCGTCCGCCGCTTCTTCGTCCGCGACCCGGGCGGCCGGGTGGTCAACGTGCTGGGCCACCGCTGACCGTACGGTCCGTGCGCGCACCCGGGTGCGGTGCCCGGCGTGCCCGGCTCCCCGAGCCCGCGCCGTCGGGGAAGGCCCGTCAGTGGTGGTGACCGTGCCGGCCGAGGGTCTCCACGGGCGTCGCGCCGGGGCGGGTCCACTGCGGTACGGGGCGGCTGGTCGGGCCCCAGGTGGCGTTCCCGTCCGCGTCCGAGCGCCAGGACCAGCACGGACTCCGGCCCTCGGCCCGGCCGTCGGGGTTGTCCTCCCACGCCTCGCCGCGGCCGTAGGGCGTCATGTCGAGCAGGCCGAGGGACCCGTTGACCCGCTCGTTGCCCCGGCCGGTCGTGGAGTAGGTGAGGAAGGTGCGGTCGCCGTCGCGCAGGAAGCTGGTGAGATAGCCCATTCTGCCGCCGACCGGCGACTCCACGTCGCGCACCGAGTACCAGGGCTGGGTGTAGCCCATGAACTCGACGAACGGGGCCACCTCTTCCCACGGGCCCGTGGTCAGCACGGCGAACGAGACGCCGCGGGCGTTGAGGTAGACGGCGTCCCTCAGGTGCCAGGCGGTGGTGGTGCAGCCCTCGCACTGGCCCTGGTGCGGTGCGCCGTCGTGCCACATGTGCTGGTAGACCACGAGCTCGTCGCGGCCCTGGAACAGGTCCAGGAACGGGACCGGGCCGTCGGGCCCGACCACCCGGACCGTCCCGTCGAACTCCACCATCGGCAGTCGGCGACGGGCCGCGGCGATGGCGTCGCCCTCGTGGGTGTGGGCCTTCTCGCGGACCAGAAGCTCGTCCCGGGCTGCCTGCCAGGCGGCCAGGTCGACGATGGGCGGCGGCCGGGCAGGGCGGGGTTCGGGTCACTCGGCGTGGTCGTCATGGTGTCCTCCGTGGTGTCTCGTGCCGGGCGTCGTCCTACGACGTCCTAACGACGGTCACCGGTACAGACTCACGCCCCGGCCGGAACTCATCGCTGCGGCGGACGCCGGCGAGCGCCCTTGCCGAGCCCCCGCCGAGCCCCTTTGCCGCCGGCCGGCCCGTCGGCGGGGCCCTACAGCCCCAACTCCCTCGCGATCAGCATCCGCTGGACCTCGCTCGTGCCCTCGCCGATCTCCAGGATCTTGGAGTCGCGCCACATGCGGGCCACCGGATACTCGTTCATGAAGCCGTAGCCGCCGTGGATCTGCGTGGCCTCACGGGCGTTGTCCACCGCGACCGTGGAGGAGTAGAGCTTCGCCAGCGCCGCCTCCTTCTTGAAAGGCTCGCCGTGGACCAGGCGGGACGCCGCGTCGCGCCAGCCGAGGCGGGCCATATGGGCCCGCATCTCCATGTCGGCGATCTTGAACTGGATGGCCTGGTTCGCGCCGATCGGGCGGCCGAAGGCGTGGCGCTCCTTCGCGTACTTCAGCGACTCGTCCACGCAGCCCTGCGCCAGGCCCGTCGCCAGCGCGGAGATCGCGATGCGGCCCTCGTCCAGGATGCGCAGGAACTGGGCGTAACCGCGGCCTTCCGTGCCGACCAGATTCGTCAGCGGGACACGGACGTCGGAGAAGGACAGCTCACGGGTGTCCGACGCGTTCCACCCGACCTTCGAGTACGGGGCCGCGACCGTGAAGCCGGGTGTGCCGGACGGGACGATGATCGAGGAGATCTCCGGGCGGGTGCCGGAGGAATCGGACGCGGCCCTGCGACCGGTGACGGCCGTGACCGTGACCAGGCCGGTGATGTCCGTGCCCGAGTTGGTGATGAAGCACTTCGAGCCGTTGATGACCCACTCGTCGCCGTCCCGTACGGCCGTCGTGCGCGTGCCGCCCGCGTCCGAGCCCGCCTCGGGCTCGGTCAGGCCGAAGGCGCCCAGGACCTCGCCGGAGCACAGGCGCGGCAGCCACTCCCGCTTCTGCTCCTCCGTACCGAAGAGGTACAGCGGCATCGCGCCGAGCGAGACGCCCGCTTCGAGGGTGATGGCCACGGAGGAGTCGACGCGGGCCAGCTCCTCCAGGGCGATGCCGAGCGCCATGTAGTCGCCGCCCATGCCGCCGTACTCCTCCGGGAAGGGCAGGCCGAACAGGCCCATCCGGCCCATCTCGCGCACGATCTCGTACGGGAACTCGTGCCGCTCGTAGAAGTCGCCGATCTTGGGTGCGACGACGTCCTGCGCGAACGCCTCGACGGTACGGCGCAGTTCCTCGTGCTCTGCGGAGAGCCGGTGGTCCAGGGTCATGGCTAGGACTCCTTGTGGGAGAGGGCGCTTACGGTGCGGGAGGGGCTGGGTCGCCCCAGCTGTTCGGCCATCCACACGCTGGTGGCGGTGAGGAGGCCGAGGTCGACCCCGGTGTCGATACCGAGGCCCTGCAACATCCACAGGAGGTCTTCGGTGGCGAGATTCCCGGTGGCGCTCTTGGCGAACGGGCAGCCGCCCAGGCCGCCCGCCGACGCGTCGACGGTGGTCACTCCTTGCTGGAGCGCGGCGAAGGTGTTGGCGAGTGCCTGGCCGTACGTGTCGTGGAAGTGCACCCCCACCTTCGAGACGTGCACGCCCTCCTCGACGAGCGTGGCGAGCAGGCTCTGCACATGGCCGGGGGTCGCCACGCCGATCGTGTCGCCGAGACTCACCTCGTCGCAGCCCATGTCGACCAGGCTCCTGACGATCCGGGCGACCTGGTCGACGGGGACGGGCCCCTCCCACGGGTCGCCGAAGCACATCGAGAGATAGCCCCGGACATGGAGCCGCTCGGCGCGGGCGCGGGCGACGACCGGCTCGAACATGGCGAGGGACTCGTCCAGGGTCCGGTTCAGATTGGCCTTGGCGAAGGACTCGGTCGCGCTGGCGAAGACCGCCACCTGCCGGACGCCGAGGGCCAGCGCCCGGTCGAGACCGCGGTCGTTCGGTACGAGGACGGGCAGCCGTACGCTCTCCAGGTCGCGCACCATCGGGAACAGCCGCTCGGCGTCGGCCAGTTGGGGCACCCATTTGGGGTGGACGAAGCTGGTCGCCTCGATGGTGGTGAGCCCGGCGGCGGCGAGGCGGTGGATGAACTCCGCCTTGATCTCGGTCGGGACGATCGTCGCCTCGTTCTGGAGGCCGTCGCGCGCGCCCACCTCGTGGATACGGATCCGGGTCGGCAGGCCCTCGTCCATGACGGTCATCGGGAGCGTCATTTCTCCTCCTCGGCAGCCGTGGCCGGGGCGACGACCGCCAGCACCTGGTCCATGGCGACGGTGGAGCCGACCGTGACGTCCAGCTCCGTGACGGTGCCGTCGTGCGGGGCGGAGACGACGTGCTCCATCTTCATCGCCTCGACCACCAACAGGCCCTGGCCCGCGACCACTTCCTCCCCGACCGCCACCTTGACGACCGTGACCGTGCCGGGCATCGGGGCCGTGAGCGCGTCGAGCCCCCCCGCGCCGGCGGCGCCGAGCAGCGCCGCCTCGACCGGATCGTGGTCCTGTACGTGCCAGCTGTCGCCGTCCCTGCCGAGCCAGTCGCCCGCTCGGTGGAAGGTGTGCGTCACCCCGCCGACCGTCACGGTCACCCGGCCGGGCTCCACGCGCGGCGACGGGGCGGTGCCGGGCACGCGGTGGATGACGGGTTCATGTCCCGCTACGCGCAGATGGTGGCTGACGGGCACGGTCATGCCGCCCATCCGCCAGCCGTTCGGTACGGAGAACGGGTCGGTCCAGCCGGTGGCGTGGGTGGGGGCGGGGGCCAGAACCGACTCCCGTACCGCAGCCGCCGCTTCGTACACCTCCGCCGGAACGTCCGTCGGCACCAGCGAGTCCGCGTCCCGCTCCACCAGGCCCGTGTCCAGCTCGCCCGCCACCACGGCGGGGTGGGCCAGCAGCCTCCGCAGGAAGCCGGCATTCGTCGGGACGCCCAGCGTCACCGTCTCCGCCAGGGCCGCCCGCAGCCTGCGCAGCGCCGTCGCCCGGTCCGGGGCGTGCACGATCACCTTCGACAGCATTGGGTCGTACAGGCTCCCGATCTCCGTGCCCTCGCTCAGGCCCGAGTCGGTACGGACACCGTCGCCCCCCGGCTCGCGCAGCGACAGCACCCGGCCGCCCGACGGCAGGAAGCCGCGCGCGGGGTCCTCCGCGCAGATCCGGGCCTCGATCGCGTGCCCGGTGAGGGTGATGTCCTCCTGGGTGAACGGGAGTCGTTCACCGGCGGCGACGCGCAGCTGCCACTCGACCAGGTCGAGGCCGGTGACCAGCTCGGTGACGGGATGTTCCACCTGGAGGCGGGTGTTCATCTCCATGAAGAAGTACGACGCGGGGTCCTCGCCCGGGACGATGAACTCCACCGTCCCCGCGCCCCGGTAGCCACAGGAGCGTGCCGCCTGCACCGCCGCCTCGCCCATCGCCGCGCGTGTCTTCTCGTCCAGCAGGACGGACGGCGCCTCCTCGATGATCTTCTGGTGGCGGCGCTGCAACGAGCACTCGCGCTCGCCGAGATGGACCACATTGCCGTACCCGTCGGCCAGCACCTGGATCTCGATGTGACGCGGCCGGTCGATCCACCGCTCGACGAGGAGCGTGTCGTCGCCGAAGGACGCGCGGGCCTCGCGCCGGGCCGCCGCGATCTCGTCCCGCAGGGCCGACTCCACGCGCGTGAGCCGCATGCCCTTGCCGCCGCCGCCCGCCGACGGCTTCAGCAGCACGGGCATCCCGATCTCCCGGGCCGCGTCGGCCAGTTGATCGTCGGTCAGACCGCTGCCGGAGGAGCCGGGCACCACCGGAACACCGGCCGCCGCCACCGTCTCCTTGGCGCGGATCTTGTCTCCCATCAGGGAGATGGCGGACGCGGTCGGGCCGATGAAGACCAGCCCGGCGTCCGCGCACGCCTGCGCGAAGGCCGCGTTCTCCGCGAGGAAGCCGTAGCCCGGGTGGACCGCCTGGGCGCCCGTACGGGCCGCGGCCTCCAGCAGCCGGTCGCTCACCAGATAGCTCTCGGAGGCGGGCGCCGGGCCGATCCGGACGGCGGTGTCCGCCTCACGCACATGCCGGGCGTCGGCGTCGGCGTCGCTGAAGACCGCGACGGAACGGATGCCGAGCGCGCGCAGCGTACGGATGACACGGACCGCGATCTCGCCGCGGTTCGCGACGAGGACGGTGTCGAACATGCCGGCCGGGTGCGCGGTGGCGGTGTGCGCGGCGGTGTGCCCGGTGGTCGGGTGCGCCGTGCTGGTGTGCGCGGGGGTCGTGTGCAGGGAGGTCATCTGTCACTCACATCCGGAAGACGCCGAAGCCGGGGGCGGTGCTGTCCTTCTGGGGAAGCGGGGCGTTGGCGCAGGCCGTCAGCGCCAGACCCACCACCTGACGGGTCTCCAGCGGATCGATCACCCCGTCGTCCCAGAGCCGGGCCGTCGCGTAGTAGGCGTTGCCCTGCGTCTCGTACTGCGCGCGCACCGGGTCCTTGAACGCCTCTTCCTCCTCGGCGGGCCACTGATCGCCGCGCCCCTCGATCTGGTCGCGCTTGACCGTCGCCAGGACGGACGCGGCCTGCTCGCCGCCCATCACCGAGATCTTGGCGTTGGGCCACATCCACAGGAAGCGGGGGGAGTAGGCGCGGCCGCACATCGAGTAGTTCCCCGCGCCGTACGAACCGCCGACCACGACGGTGAGCTTCGGCACGCGCGCGCACGCCACGGCGGTCACCATCTTCGCGCCGTGCTTGGCGATGCCGCCCGCCTCGTAGGCCCTGCCGACCATGAACCCGGAGATGTTCTGGAGGAAGAGGAGCGGGATGCCTCGCTGGTCGCACAGCTCGATGAAGTGCGCGCCCTTCTGGGCCGATTCGGAGAACAGGATGCCGTTGTTGGCGACGATCCCCACCGGGTGGCCGTGGATCCGGGCGAAGCCGGTGACCAGCGTCGTACCGAACTCGGACTTGAACTCCGCGAACCGCGAACCGTCCACGAGCCGCGCGATGACCTCACGGACGTCGTACGGCGTGCGCGAGTCGACCGGCACCGCCCCGTACAGCCCCATCGGGTCGACCTTCGGCTCCTCCGCCGGCTCGACCCGCCAGGGCAGCGGGCCGCGCCCGGGAAGCGTCGAGACGATCGTGCGGACGATGCGCAGCGCGTGCGCGTCGTCCTCGGCGAGATGGTCGGTGACCCCCGACGTACGGGAGTGGACCTCGCCGCCGCCCAGCTCCTCGGCGGTGACGACCTCGCCGGTCGCCGCCTTCACCAGCGGCGGACCGCCCAGGAAGATCGTGCCCTGGCCGCGGACGATCACGGCCTCGTCGCTCATCGCGGGCACGTACGCGCCGCCCGCCGTGCAGGAACCGAGGACGGCCGCGATCTGCGGGATACCGGCGCCTGACATCCGCGCCTGGTTGTAGAAGATCCGGCCGAAGTGGTCACGGTCGGGGAAGACCTCGTCCTGCATCGGCAGGAAGGCGCCGCCCGAGTCCACGAGATAGACGCACGGCAGTCTGTTCTCCAGCGCGACCTCCTGGGCGCGCAGATGCTTCTTCACCGTCATCGGGTAATACGTCCCGCCCTTGACCGTGGCGTCATTGGCGACCACGACCACCTCACGGCCACTGACCCGGCCGATCCCGGCGATCACCCCCGCCGCGGGCGCCTGGCCGCCGTACATGTCCTCCGCCGCCAGCGGGGCCAGCTCAAGGAAGGGCGAGCCGGGATCCAGCAGGGTGTCCACCCGGTCGCGGGGCAGCAGCTTCCCGCGCGCCACGTGCCGGGCGCGGGACTTCTCACCGCCGCCGAGCCGGGCGGCGGCGAGCCGGCCGCGCAGCGCGTCCGAGAGCTCCTGATGCCCCGCCTCGTTGGCGCGCCAGACCTCGGACGCCGGGTCCGCGGCGCTCGCCAGCACGGGTGCCTGCTGCATCGGTCGAGCTCCCTTGCTCGGTTAATGAGCGTTAACGTATCCCTCTCAGGTTAACGACCGCTAACCGTCCTGTCTAGAATGGATTTCCATGAGCACCAGGACCGCGGCACCGACGCGCCGCGAGCAGATCCTCAACGAGGCCGCCAGGCTCTTCGCCGAGCGCGGTTTCCACGGGGTGGGCGTCGACGAGATAGGGGCGGCCGTCGGCATCAGCGGGCCGGGCCTGTACCGCCATTTCGCGGGCAAGGACGCCATGCTCGCCGAGCTGCTCGTCGGCATCAGCGGCCGGCTGCTGGACGGCGGCAGGCAGCGGGTGGCGGCCTCGACCGGCGACCCGGCGGCCGTGCTCGCCTCGCTGATCGACGGCCATATCGACTTCGCCCTGGACGACCGCCCGCTGATCACGCTCCACGACCGCGAACTGGACCGCCTGAGGGACAGCGACCGCAAACTCGTACGGCAGCTCCAGCGGCAGTACGTGGAGTTGTGGGTCGGCGTCGTGCGCGAGATCCACCAGGATCTTCCCGAGCCGGTCGCCCGCGGCGCCGTGCACGCCGTCTTCGGCCTGCTGAACTCGACGCCCCATCTGAGCCCCACCGGCCGCGGCACACCCCGGCGCGCGGTCGCGGAAACGCTCCTGCGCCGCCTGGCGCACGGCGCGTTCGCCGCCCTCGGCGAGGAGGACGGCGCGGCGCGTCTTTAGAAGGCGGTCCGCTTTGGAAGGCGGTCCGCCGGCCCGCCGCGGCGGGCGTCAGACCGTGAGGTCGGCCAGCTCCCTGGCCAGCGTCTCCACCGGCTGGAACGTCGCGCCGAGCAGCGCCACGTGCTTCCAGTGCAGCGTGCCGTCCGGCGCGATCAGGAAGACCGCGCGGCGCAGCCCGATCCCGGGCGCGGCGATCCCGAACGCCCGCGCCACCGTCCGCTCGGTGTCGGCGAGCAGCGGGATCCGCAGGCCGTACTTACGGGCGAACGCCTCGTGGCTGTCGACGTCCTGCGGGCTGACGCCCCACACCTCGGCGCCGAGGTCGGTGAACGTCTCCAGACCGCTGGAGTACGAGCACAACTGCTTGGTACAGACGCTGGTGTCGTCGCCGGGGTAGAAGGCGAGGACCAGCGGGTGGCCCCGCCGCTCGTCGAGGCGGTACTCCCTCCGTACGAAGGTGTCGTCCCCGTCGAGCACCCCGCCGGGCAGGGCGAAGTTCTCCACCGGACGGCCGAGGCCGGGTGATGCTGCCACAAGAGGCTCCCTTGCTGGTTCGGGTGCACCGCTGTCCGGGCACCCCGCTCGTCACGCACGTGTCGTCGTCTTCGTCGTCTTTGTCCTGGTCGTCTTCCGGTCTGTGGTCCCGTCGTCATCTTCGGCGCCGACGCCGCCTCGGATTGCGCCCGGTACGTCCAGTCACCGGGACGAGCGGCACCGCGCGTACATCTGACGGCACAATGGGCTCATGCCGATACCCAGCCGCGAAGCTCTCGTCGACCACCTCGTCCGCACGCGCATCGCCGGAGACGTGGCCACACCCAGGGACAACAACCTCTCCCACTATCGCAAGCTCGCCAACGGCGACCGCCACTTCTGGCTGGGCCTGGAGCTCGGCGACCGCTGGACCGACGAGCAGGACGTGCTCGCCGTGATGGCCGAGCGGTGCGGGGTCAACGACGACCCGGAGCACCGGCACGGCCAGGACACCATCGACCCCGAGCTGACCGTCGACGCCCTGGACCGGATGGCGGCGCGGCTGCGCAAGGCGGCGGCGGGCCGCGAGAGCGTGCTGTTCGCGACCGGGCACCCCGGTGGCCTGCTGGACGTGCACCGGCAGACGGCGGACGCGCTGCGGCTGGCGGGCTGCGAGATCATCCGGATCCCCGGCGGCCTCACGGCCGACGAGGGCATGCTCTTCCAGTTCGCGGGCGTCGCGATGCTGGAGCGCGGGGCGACGCTCTGGCACACCCACTCGCCCGAGCCGATGCGGGCCATCCTGGACGGCCTGGAGCGCGACGGCAGACCCCAGCCGGACCTGGTGCTCGCCGACCACGGCTGGGCGGGCTGCGCGGGCCAGCGGGGTCTCGACTCCATCGGGTACGCGGACTGCAACGACCCGGCCCTGTTCATCGGCGAGGCGGAGGGCACCCTCCAGGTGACGGTCCCGCTGGACGACCACGTCACCGACCCGCGCTTCTACGACCCGATGACGGAGTACCTGCTGAACGGGGCCGGCCTCACGAACACCGTCTGAGCCCCACGGCGGCGCACTCTCCCAAGGACGGCACGCACCCCCACGAGCGGTACCGGGGCACGAGCGGTCCCACGGCACCACAGCAGCCCGGCGCTGAGAGCAGCGGCCGGGCTCAGTCGCGCCCTGCCCCGGGCCCGCCGGTCCCACCGTCGCCGGGTTCCCTGGGTACACGCATCACGCCCTCCTGGATCACCGAGATCGCCAGCCGCCCGTCCCGCGTGTAGATCCGGGCCTGCCCCAGTCCCCGGCCACCGGACGCGGACGGCGACGTCTGGTCGTACAACAGCCACTCGTCCGCGCGGAAGGGACGGTGGAACCACATCGCGTGGTCCAGGCTCGCCCCGACGATGTCACCGGTCGCCCAGCCGCCCCTGCCGTGCGCCAGCAGCACCGAGTCGAGCAGCGTCATGTCGGAGACGTACGTCGCCAGGCAGACGTGCAGCAGCGGGTCGTCGGCGAGCTTGTCGACCGTGCGGAACCACACCTGCGAGCGGGCCTCGCGCGGCTGCCCGGCCGTGGCGTACGGCGGGGCGTCCACGTACCGCAGATCCACCGCGGCGCGCGCGTCCACAAGCCGGTCGGCGACGGACGGGTCGACGAACCGCTCCGCGTAGCGCGGCAGCAGTTCGGCCGCCGTCGGCAGAGTCTCCGGGTCGGGCGCCGGCGGCATCCCGGCCTGGTGCTCCAGGCCCTCCTCGTGACTCTGGAACGACGCCGAGAGGTGGAAGATCGGCTGACCGTGCTGGACGGCCACGACCCGGCGCGTGGTGAAGGACCGGCCGTCACGGATGCGGTCGACCGTGTAGACGATCGGCGCGCCGGGGTCGCCCGCGCGCAGGAAGTACGCGTGCAGGGAGTGGGCCGGCCGGTCGGCGGGGACGGTACGGCCCGCGGCCACCAGGGCCTGCGCGGCGACCTGGCCGCCGTAGACGCGCGGGATCGCCGCGGAGCGGCTGAGACCGCGGAAGATGTCCTCCTCGATCCGCTCCAGGTCGAGCAGGTCGAGGAGGGACTCCAGTGCGTTCATGGTGCTGATCGCTTACGGCCTTACAGGCCCATGGACTTGGCGATGATCATCTTCATGACCTCGCTGGTGCCGCCGTAGATGCGGTTGACGCGGTTGTCCGCGTACAGGCGGGCGATCGGGTACTCGTTCATGTAGCCGTAGCCGCCGTGCAGTTGCAGGCACTTGTCGATCACGCGGTGCGCGACCTCCGTACAGAACAGCTTCGCCGACGCGGCCTCGGCGGCGGACAGCTCGCCCGCGTCGTGGGCTTCGAGGGCGCGGTCGCAGACGGCCTCGGCGGCGTCGACCTCGGCCTTGCAGGCGGCCAGTTCGAACTTGGTGTTCTGGAAGGAGGCGACGGTCTTGCCGAAGACGGTGCGGTCCTGGACGTAGTTCTGCGCGAACCGGATCGCGGCCGACGCCTGCGCGTACGCGCCGACGGCGATGCCCAGGCGCTCCTGCGGCAGATTCTGGCCGAGGTAGGAGAAGCCCTTGTTCTCCTCGCCGAGCAGATCGTCGACGGGCACCTGGACGTCGCTGAAGGACAGTTCGGCGGTGTCCGAGGACTTCAGGCCCAGCTTGTCGAGCTTGCGGCCGACCGCGTACCCCTCGGACTTGGTGTCCACGACGAAGAGCGAGATGCCGTGCCTGCGGTCCTCCGGGCTCGGCGGGGCGGTGCGGGCGCAGACGATGACGCGGTCGGCGTGCACGCCGCCGGTGATGAAGGTCTTCGCGCCGTTGAGGACGTAGTGCGAACCGTCTGCGGAGAGCTTGGCCGTGGTCTTCATGCCCGCGAGGTCGGAGCCGGTGCCGGGCTCGGTCATGGCGATGGCGTACATGCTCTCGCCGGTCACGAAGCCGGGCAGCCAGCGCTTCTTCTGCTCCTCGGTGGCGTACGCCTTCACATACGGCAGGCAGAGCGCGACATGCACGCTCGAACCTCCGAAGGAGACGCCCGCGCGGGCGCACTCCTCGGAGACGATCGCCTGGAACTTGAAGGACTCCTCGCCCGCGCCGCCGTACTCCTCCGGCACCTCGATGCCGAAGATGCCCAGCTCGCCGAGCTTGTAGTAGAACTCACGCGGGACCAGGCCCTCGGCGTACCACTCGTCGTAGACGGGGACGACCTCGGCCTCGATGAAGGCGCGGAGGGTCTCCCGGAACGCCTCGTGGTCCTCGTTGTAAACGCTACGGCGCACGGAAGCCCTCTCCTTCGGTCTGAGCGGTCTGAGTCGTCTTGTCTAAGCGCTTGCTCAGCCCAAGTTACCGGGGAGTTCGCGCAGGTGTCCAGACGCCCAGGGGGTTGCGGGCGTCACAGCCTCCTGGGGAGACGGCCCCCGGCAGGTCCGGGCTCACAGCCACCGCAGTGCGAACCACAACTCCATCCGTACGTCCGCCTCGTCCAGGTCCGCGTCCAGCAGCGTCGCGCAGCGGGCGATGCGTTGGCGCACCGTGTTGCGGTGGACCGTCAGGGCCACCGCCGTGCGGTCCCAACTGCCGTGCAGCGACAGCCAGGTGCGCAGGGTCTCGGTGAGCGCGGGGGAGTCGGTGAGGGGGGAGAGGCGGGCACGCGCGTGGGCCGCGGCCTCTTCAGGAGGGAGGAGCGCCGTCAGGGCGTTCGGGTCCGGCTCGTGGTGGCGGACGAACGTGGTGCGGGTCGCCTCCGCGCGGCGCAGCGCGCGTGCCGCCCGGGCGTCGGCCTCGGCCAGCGCGGCCGGTGCGGCCGGCGCGCTCACCCCGAGCGTCCAGCCCGGCTGGGCGGTGACCGGGCGGTCGGTGAGGACGCGGATCGTGGCGCCGTCCGTCTCGGCCAGGGCGCTGCCGAGCGCCGCCGCCAGCGCCGACGCGGCGAAGGGCGTGTCGCCGCCGCGCGCGTGGACGACGGTCCACGGGCCGGGCCCGAGCAGCGGCGCCGCCTCGGTGGGTGTGGCGCCCAGCAGGAGCTGTACGAGCGCCGCCGAGCGCGCCGCCTCCGCCGCACCCTGGTGCGGCGCCGTGAGCAGCGACAGCAGGACGACCGCCGCGCCCGTGACGGTGTGGTCCCCGGCCTCCCGGCCTCCGGCGGCGACGCCGAGGACCAGGCCCTGGCCGCCGCCCAGCGCGTACGCGGACAGGCGCGCGCCCCCGACGGTGTCGGCGGCCGTGCCGTGCGGCGGGTTCACCACGCGCGACAGCCGGACCAGCGCCGTACGGGATCCGGGCGCCGGGTCCCGGCCCGTGGCGTGCAGTTCCGCGCCGTCGGGGGCGAACAGCACCGCACGGCCGCCGAGGCGGACCGCGAGCTGGCGCAGCACCGCGGGGACCGGGTCGGGGCGGGCGGCGGCAGCCGCGAGGCCCTGCTGCGCCTCGGTGACCCGGCGCAGTTCGCGGTGGCGGGCCTCGGCCATCAACCGCCACACCCCGCGCGCCACGGTGGTGAACGGCGTGCGCCGGGGGATCTCCAACAGAGGCAGCCCATGGAGGTCACACGCCTCGACCAAGCCGGCCGGGACCGTGTCGTACACCGGCGCGACCCCGAAGCCGAGCGCCGTGGCGCCCGCCTCGACGACCCTCCTCACATAGGTGTCGGCGTGCGCGTCCGTGAGCTGTACGCCCGCCGTCAGCAGCAGCTCACCGCCGAGCAGGTACGGATACGGATCGGCCATCTCCGAGGTGTGCACCCAGTGGACGGCCACCCCCTCCGTACGGGCGTCCGGCAGACCCGCGATCAGGCGCAGGCCGAGCGTGCCGTCCGCGAGCAGTGCGGCCAGCGGGACCGGCGGGGTGGGCGGAGCGGAGGGTTCCGGCATGGACGGTCCATCCATCGGCGGTGGAAAGAATGGATGAAACGTACACTTCAGCGTTCCTTTCCGGCCACCTACCGTCGACTCGCACAACACCGGACCCGACCGGACCCGACCGGACCCGACCGGACCCCCGGTATCCCCCGGAGTCGATCAGGAGGAAGCCCCATGGCTGTGGACTACGCGGTGATCGTCGTCTATCTCGCCGGCATGCTCGCCATGGGCTGGTGGGGCATGCGCCGCGCCAAGTCCAAGAGCGAGTTCCTGGTGGCGGGCCGCCGGCTCGGCCCCTGGATGTACTCCGGCACCATGGCCGCCATCGTCCTCGGCGGCGCCTCCACCATCGGCGGTGTCGGCCTCGGCTACCAGTACGGCCTCTCCGGCGCCTGGATGGTCTTCACCATCGGCCTCGGGCTGCTGGCCCTGTCGGTGTTCTTCTCCGCGCGTATCGCCCGGCTGAAGGTCTACACCGTCTCCGAGATGCTCGACCTTCGGTACGGAGGACGCGCCGGCATCATCTCGGGGCTGGTCATGTGGGCCTACACCCTGATGCTCGCGGTCACCTCGACCATCGCGTACGCCACGATCTTCGACGTCCTCTTCGACATGCACCGCACCGTCGCGATCATCCTCGGCGGGGCGATCGTGGTCGCGTACTCGGCGCTCGGCGGCATGTGGTCGATCACGCTCACCGACATGGTGCAGTTCGTCGTCAAGACGATCGGTGTGCTGCTGCTCCTGCTGCCCATCGCCGTCGTGAAGGCGGGCGGCTTCAGCGAGATGAAGGCGAAGCTTCCTACGGAGTACTTCGACCCGCTGGGCATCGGCGGCGAGACGATCTTCACGTACGTGCTGATCTACACCTTCGGCATGCTGATCGGGCAGGACATCTGGCAGCGCGTGTTCACCGCGCGCGGTGACAGGACCGCCCGCTGGGGCGGCACCGTCGCCGGTACCTACTGTCTCGTCTACGCGATAGCCGGAGCCGTCATCGGCACCGCCGCCAAGGTCCTCTACCCGACGCTGCCGAGCGCCGACGACGCGTTCGCCACCATCGTCAAGGACGAACTCCCGCCGGGCGTAAGGGGACTGGTGCTCGCCGCCGCCCTCGCCGCCGTGATGTCGACGTCCTCGGGCGCGCTGATCGCCTGCGCCACCGTCGCCAACAACGACATCTGGGCGCGGCTGCGGGAGCTGGTCGGGCAGCGGGACGGGCGGTCGGACGCCGTGGGGGAGCGGGACGAGGTGCGGGACAACCGTGCCTTCATCCTGGTCATGGGCCTCGCCGTCATCTGCATCGCCATCGCGCTCAACGACGTCGTCGGGGCACTGACCGTCGCGTACAACCTCCTTGTCGGCGGCCTGCTGGTGCCCATCCTCGGCGGCCTCCTGTGGAAGCGCGGCACCGTGCAGGGCGCGCTGGCCGCGATGATCGTGGGCGGACTGTCGGTGGTCGGCCTGATGACCGCGTACGGCATCCTGGCCAACGAGCCCATCTACTACGGCCTGATCGCCTCGCTGGCGGTCTACGTCCTCGTCAGCCTGGCGACGAAGCCGACGGACGCGGCCGTGCTGGCCGCGTGGCGCGCCCGACTCGCGGGCGAAGGGTCGGCGGGCACGGCGGGCACGGATGGCACGGCGGGCACGGACAAGACCGACGGGGCCGGGGACGGTTCCCGGGAGCCGTCCCTGCCCACCGGAAGCACGAGCTGAGCCCCGCGCGGCCCCGACCGCGCCCACCGGCGGCGCCGCTGTGAGCGGCTGTCAGTGGCTGGGGTCATGCTGGATACGTACACGCACCACGAAAGGGCTCGACGAGCATGAGCAGCGCAGCAGGACCCGACACCCCCGGTACCGGAGCGGCCGAGAGCCAGGAGAGCGGCCCGCGCGGGCCCGTCGACTCCTCCCGCGTGCCCCGGTATGCGGGACCCGCCACCTTCGCCCGGCTGCCCAGGCTGGACGAGGTCGGGGCCGCCGGCGTCGCCGTGGTCGGAGTGCCCTTCGACAGCGGGGTGTCCTACCGGCCCGGCGCCCGCTTCGGCGGCAACGCGATCCGCGAGGCGTCCCGGCTGCTGCGCCCGTACAACCCCGCCCAGGAGGCGTCGCCGTTCGCGCTCGCGCAGGTCGCCGACGCGGGTGACATCGCCGCCAACCCGTTCAACATCAACGAGGCCGTCGACACGATCGAGGCGGCGGCCGACGACCTGCTCGGCACCGGCGCGCGCCTGATGACCCTCGGCGGCGACCACACGATCGCGCTGCCCCTGCTGCGCTCGGTCGCCAAGAAGCACGGCCCCGTCGCGCTGCTCCACTTCGACGCGCACCTCGACACCTGGGACACGTACTTCGGCGCCGAGTACACCCACGGCACCCCGTTCCGCCGGGCCGTCGAGGAAGGCATCCTCGATACGGAGGCGCTGTCGCACGTCGGCACACGCGGGCCTCTGTACGGAAAGAAAGACCTGGACGACGACCACCGGATGGGCTTCGGCATCGTCACCTCCGCCGACGTCATGCGGCGCGGCGTCGACGAGGTCGCCGACCAGCTCCGGCAGCGCATCGGGGACCGCCCGCTGTACATCTCCATCGACATCGACGTGCTCGACCCGGCCCACGCGCCCGGCACCGGCACACCCGAGGCGGGCGGGCTCACCTCGCGCGAACTCCTCGAAATCCTGCGGGGACTGGCCTCCTGCCACCTCGTCTCCGCCGACGTGGTCGAGGTCGCCCCGGCGTACGACCACGCGGAGATCACCTCCGTCGCCGCCTCCCACACGGCGTACGAGCTGACCACGATCATGTCCCGCCAGATCGCGGAGGACCGCGCGAAGTGACTCACGACCACCACCACGAGATCCCCCGGTACACCCCCGAGCAGACCGCACAGGCCCTGAACCCGCCCGCAGGGCGCAACGGCGGCGACCTCGTCGTCGAGACGCTCCACGGCCTCGGCGCCACCACCGTCTTCGGCCTGCCCGGCCAGCACGCGCTCGGCATGTTCGACGCGCTGCGCCGCTCGGACCTCGACTACATCGGGCTGCGCGTCGAGAACAACGCCGGATTCGCCGCCGACGCCTACGGCCGCGTCACCGGCGAGGTCGCGCCCCTGCTGCTCTCCACCGGGCCGGGCGCGCTGACCTCACTCGCCGCGCTCCAGGAGGCCGCCGCGGCGTCCTCGCCCGTGCTCGCGATCTCCAGCCAGATCCCGTCGGCGGGCCTCGGCGGCGGCCGGCACGGCTATCTCCACGAACTGCGCGACCAGCAGGCCTCGTTCCGCGACATCGTCAAGTCCGTCCACCTCGTCCGGGCGCCCTCCCAGATCCCGTCCGCCATCGCCGCCGCGTGGGAGTCCGCGCTCACCGCGCCGCACGGACCCGTCTGGGTCGAGATCCCGCAGGACGTCCTCCTCAAGGAGACGACGCTGCCGCTCGTCACCGCCGTCGACGCCACCCCGCGCGAACTGCTGCCGCGCCCCGAGCTGATCGCCGTGGCGGCGCACGCCCTGTCGCACGCGGAACGCCCCGTGATCATCGCGGGCGGCGGAGTCGTACGAGCGGACGCCGCGGGCAAGCTGCGGGCCCTCTCCGAGAAGCTTGCCGCCCCCGTCGTCACCACCTTCGGCGGCAAGGGCGCGTTCCCCTGGGAGCACCCGCTGTCGCTCCAGTCCTGGCTGGAGGACCGGCACACCACCGACTTCCTGGAGGACGCCGACGTCGTGCTGGTCGTCGGCTCCGGGCTCGGCGAACTGTCCTCCAACTACTACACGTTCCAGCCGCGCGGCCGGGTGATCCAGATCGAGGCCGACCTCGGCAAGCTGGAGTCCAACCTCCCTGCGCTGGGCATCCACGCCGACGCGCGGGAGGCGCTGTCCGCGCTGCTGGAGTCCGTGACCGGCAGAGAGGGCGCCGAGGCCGCGCGGGACGCCGTCCGTACGGTCCTGGCGAAGGTACGCGCCCGGCTCGACGCCCAGGACCTGGAGCTGGAGCAGCGGGTGCTCGCCTCCGTACGGGAAGCGCTGCCCGCCACCTCGCCCAGCTTCTGGGACATGACGATCCTCGCCTACTGGGCCTGGTCCGCCTGGCCCGGACCGATGCACTCCGGCCAGGGCGCCGGCGGTCTCGGCTACGGCTTCCCGGCGGCCCTGGGCGCGGCCGCGGCCGACGTCACGAAGCCCGTCCTCGCGGTCTCCGGCGACGGCGGTGCGATGTACTCGATCGCCGAGCTGGCCACGGCCCGGCAGTACGACCTCCCCGTCACCTGGCTGATCGTGGACGACGGCGGCTACGGGATCCTGCGCGAGTACATGACGGACGCCTTCGGCGAGACCACCGGCACCGAGCTGGCCCGCCCGGACTTCGTCGCGCTCGCCGAGTCCTTCGGGGTGCCCGCGGTCCGTACGACCCCCGAAGCGCTGCGGGAGGATCTGTCCAAGGCGCTGGCGGCCCCCGGCCCGTCGGTGGTCGTGCTCCCGGCGCTCCTGAAGCTGTTCGCCCCCACACACCTGGCCGGCGAATAAGCGAGGCGGCCACTCGGTCATCAGTCCCAGGGCGCGCCCGCGAAGCCGCGCCGTCCCGCTCGCGGGCCGGGCGGGACTTCGCGGACACGCCCCAGTCCCTCCGGCGAGCGCGTGGGTCCGGCGACGGGTATTTGTTGCAGCGGGATGAAATCCGCACGTGGGCGCGTTGATGCCTTCCGGCAGGGGGTCCACGGGGGACGCCCGCGTACCGACAAGCGGCAGGGCAACGGAGGGCGGCGACAGTGGCGGCGGAGCGAACGGACCCCGAGAGCAGGGAGCCAGGCGACAGCGGGGCGGGCACGACCCGGACGGACGAGAGAGCGGACCGGAAAGCGGACCGGAAAGCGGACCGGAAAGCAGACCTGAGGGACGCCGGCTGGGCCCGGCGCCTCGTCGGCTACGCCTGGCGCTACCGGCTCAACGTGAGCCTCGCCCTCGGCTCCTCACTCGCCGGCATGGCCGTCATGGCCCTCGTCCCGCTCATCACCAAGGTCGTCATCGACGACGTCATCGGCACCGGCACCCGGTCCATCGGCGTCTGGACCGGCCTTCTGATAGCCGCCGCCGTCGTCATCTACGCCATGACGTACATCCGCCGCTACTACGGCGGACGCCTCGCCCTGGACGTCCAGCACGACCTCCGTACGGAGATGTACGGCACCATCGCCAAGCTCGACGGCCGCCGCCAGGACGAACTGTCCACCGGACAGGTCATCGGCCGCGCCACCAGCGACCTCCAGCTCATCCAGGGCCTGCTCTTCATGCTGCCGATGACCATCGGCAACGTCCTGCTCTTCGTCATCTCCCTCGTGATCATGGCGTGGCTGTCGCTGCCCCTGACCCTCGTCGCACTCGCCGTCGCCCCCGCCCTCTGGTACATCGCCCGCCGCAGCCGGACCCGGCTGCACCCCGCCACCTGGTACGCCCAGTCGCAGGCGGCGACCGTCGCGGGAGTCGTCGACGGTTCCGTCTCCGGCGTACGCGTCGTCAAGGGCTTCGGCCAGGAGGACCAGGAGACCGGCAAGCTGCGCGCCGCCAGCCGCAAACTGTTCGCGGGCCGGCTGCGTACGATCAAGCTCAACTCCCGCTACACCCCCGCCCTCCAGGCCGTACCGGCGCTCGGGCAGGTCGCGATGCTCGCGCTCGGCGGCTGGCTCGCCACGCGCGGCCAGATCACCCTCGGCACGTTCGTCGCCTTCTCCACCTACCTCGCACAGCTCGTCGGCCCCGTCCGGATGCTCGCCATGGTCCTGACCGTCGGCCAGCAGGCCCGCGCCGGCGTCGAGCGGGTCCTCGAACTCATCGACACCGAGCCCTCGATCCAGGACGGCACGAAGGACCTCCCGACAGACGTGGAGGCGTCGGTCGAGTTCGACGACGTGACGTTCTCCTACGCGGACGGCCGCACCGTCCTCGACGGCTTCTCGCTGGAGATCCGCCCCGGCGAGACCGTCGCCGTCGTCGGCTCCTCCGGCAGCGGCAAGTCCACCGTGTCGCTGCTCCTGCCGCGCTTCTACGACGTGACGCACGGCGCCGTCCTCGTCGGCGGCCACGACGTACGCGAACTGACCCTCGACTCACTGCGCGCCGCCATCGGGCTCGTCCCCGAAGACAGCTTCCTCTTCTCCGACACGGTCCGCGCCAACATCGCCTACGGCAAACCCGACGCCACCGACGAGGAGATCGAACGCGCCGTCCGCGCCGCCCAGGCCGACCGTTTCATCGCCGACCTGCCCGCCGGGTACGACACCACCGTCGGCGAACAGGGCCTGACGCTCTCCGGCGGCCAGCGCCAGCGCATCGCCCTGGCCCGCGCCATCCTCACCGACCCCCGCCTGCTGCTCCTGGACGACGCCACGTCCGCCGTCGACGCCCGCGTCGAGCACGAGATCCACGAGGCGCTGCGCTCGGTGATGGCCGGCCGTACGACGCTGCTCATCGCCCACCGCCGCTCCACCCTCGGCCTCGCCGACCGCATCGCCGTGCTCGACGCGGGACGGCTCGCCGACATCGGCACCCACGACGAACTCCAGGAACGGTCCGCCCTCTACCGCAAGCTGCTCACCGACCCCGACGAGCTGGGCGGCGTGTCCCCGGGCCATGTCCCGGCCGTCGTCGGGGGCACATCGCCGGAGGACGACCGCACCGTCCAGGAGGAGCTGGACGCCGAGTTCGACGCGGAACGCGGCATCACCCCCACCCTGTGGGAACGCGAGGAGGCGCCCGCCGAGGAGTCCGCCGCGCCCGGCGCGACCCCCGAACTGCTCGCACAGGTCGAGGCGTTGCCACCGGCCACCGACGTTCCGTCGATCGACGAGGCCCGCGCCGTCGACTCCGAGTCGTCCTACGGGCTGCGCCGGCTGCTGCGCGGCTTCGGCCCCCCGCTGGCGGCCAGCCTCGCGCTCGTCGCCGTCGATGCCGGAATGGGCCTGCTGCTGCCGGTCCTGATCAGGCACGGCATCGACGAAGGCGTCGGACAGCTCGCGCTCGGCGCGGTATGGGCCGCGTCCCTGCTCGGCCTGCTCGTCGTCACGGTCCAGTGGATCGCCCAGATCGGCGAGACGCGGATGACCGGCCGCACCGGTGAGCGCGTCCTGTACTCGCTGCGCCTGAAGATCTTCGCGCAGCTCCAGCGGCTCGGACTCGACTACTACGAGCGCGAGTTGACCGGCCGCATCATGACCCGTATGACGACGGACGTCGACGCCCTGTCGACCTTCCTCCAGACCGGGCTCGTCACCGCCTTCGTCTCCGTCGTCACCTTCTTCGGCATCCTCGTCGTGCTGCTCGTCATCGACGTGGAGCTGGCGCTGGTGGTCTTCGCGACGCTGCCCGTGCTGATCGTCGGCACCGTCTTCTTCCGGCGCAAGAGCGTCAAGGCGTACGAGCTGGCGCGCGAGCGGATCAGCGTCGTCAACGCCGACCTCCAGGAGTCCGTGTCCGGGCTGCGCATCGTCCAGGCCTTCGGGCGCGAGAAGGACGGCGCGGCGCGCTTCGCGGGCCGCAGCGACCACTACCGGCAGGCGCGGGTGCGCGGCCAGTGGCTGATCTCCATCTACTTCCCGTTCGTCCAGCTGCTGTCGTCGGTGGCCGCCGCGGCCGTACTGATCGTCGGCGCGGGCCGGGTGGAGGCGGGGACGCTGACGACCGGAGCGCTCGTCGCGTACCTCCTCTACATCGAGCTGTTCTTCGCGCCCGTGCAGCAGCTGTCGCAGGTCTTCGACGGCTATCAGCAGGCCACGGTCTCGCTGGGGCGCATCCAGGAGCTGCTGCGTGAGCCGACGTCCACGGAGGCGGCGAAGAAGCCGGTCGATGTGCCGTCGCTGCGCGGCGAGATCGCCTTCGAGGACGTGCACTTCGCGTACGGCACCCTGGAGGGCGGCCTGGCGGAGGGCGGCGGCGCCGGCGATCCGGACGAGGCCGCCGTACCGGCGAAGGCCCCGGTCCAGCTGGTCAAGGCCCCGGTCCGGGAGGAGACCGCCCTCATGGGCATCAACCTCCGTATCCCGGCCGGGCAGACGGTCGCCTTCGTCGGCGAGACGGGCGCGGGCAAGTCCACACTCGTCAAGCTCGTCGCCCGCTTCTACGACCCGACGTCCGGGCGCGTGACGGCGGACGGCACCGACCTGCGCGACCTGGACATGACCGCGTACCGGCACCGGCTCGGCGTCGTACCGCAGGAGGCGTACCTCTTCGCCGGTACGGTGCGCGACGCCATCGCCTACGGGCGGCCGGGGGCCACCGACGCCGAGGTGGAGGCGGCGGCCCGCGCCGTCGGCGCGCACGAGATGATCGCCACGCTGGACGGCGGCTATCTGCACGAGGTCGCCGAGCGGGGCCGTAACCTCTCCGCGGGTCAGCGGCAGTTGATCGCCCTGGCCCGCGCGGAGCTGGTCGACCCGGACGTGCTGCTCCTGGACGAGGCGACCGCCGCGCTCGACCTCGCCTCCGAAGGGCTGGTCAACCAGGCGACGGACCGGCTGTCGGGGCGGCGCACGACGCTGGTCGTCGCGCACCGGCTGACGACGGCGGCGCGCGCCGACCGGGTGGTCGTGATGGACCACGGCCGGGTCGTGGAGGACGGCACGCACGCTGAACTGCTCGCGCTGGACGGCTCGTACGCCCGGCTGTGGCGCAGCTTCATCGGCGAGCAGCGGCCCGAGGGCGAGCGTGCCATCGTCGCCGGGGCGTGACGGCGGGTCCGGACCGGCAGGGTGTGACGGCGGGTTCCTACGGAGGCGCTCACCACCGCAAGGTGGGGGCGCCGTCCGCGTCGAGGGTCTCGGCCAGCAGGTCGGCGTAGCGGCGCAGATCCTCGTGCCAGCCGACGAAGGACGCGAAGTCCCGCATATGGACGGCGAGTCGCAGGGTGGCGGCGCGGGCGGTGCCGGGCGGCAGCTCCGCGGCGGCGTCCCGCGGACCGTCCTTCGTACGGAGGTAGCCGGCGAGCAGGGCGCGGGCCGCGACCGGATAGTCCACCGGCGGGCCCTGGCCGGCGGCGCCGAGACCGCGCGTGGCGGCGGAACGCAGCTCGTGCAGTTCGCCGAGGACCCAGCCGAGGTCGAGCGCCGGGTCGCCGCCGGTGACCTCTTCGCCGGTGAGCAGGACGCTGTCACCGGCAGGGGAGGGGACCAGCCAGCCGGTGCTCGGGGCGCCGTGCAGCAGGACCGCTCCTCCCCTGCCGGGTGGTTCCTGGGCGGCGGCGGTCCATTCGGTCAGCCGGGTCCACAGGCGGGGGCCGAGCCGGTCGTGGGCCAGGGCGCGCAGCCGGGCGCCGTCCCCGTCGGGAGCGGCCCCGGAGACCCAGGCCAGCAGCCGCCGTACGCCGTGGTGCGGCGGTACGGGCTCCCCGAACTCCCACGGCACCTCGTGCAGCCGCCGCAGCGTCCCGCCCACGTCCGCCAACGCCCGTACGGAGAGCCGGTGGGCGGTCTCGTCACCGGAGGGCAGCAGCCGGGCGACCGAGACGGCGCCGGGTACCCGGTACACCACGCCGCCCTCCTCGGAGGGCGCCTCCCACTCGCCGAGGGCGAGCCGCGCACCGGAGCCGTCGCGCGCGACGGCGGCGTCCACCCGACGCAGCGCGACCCCGGCCGCGGGCGAGGGAGGCACCTGCGGCCGGTCGTGGGCCGGTCCGGGGACGCGCAGCCAGCTGAATCGGGCGTCGCCGTGGTACCGCACACTGATCCGCAGATACCGGGTGCCGTACTCGCGTACGGTCACGGATCCGGCGGCCCCCGCGGGCCGTACCGCGGCGGGGACCGCCGGGGCGCCGGCCTGGTCAGCCACGGCCGTCCCGCCGGCGGACCGCTTCGACGATCTCCCGCGCGTCCTTGAGAGCGGCGGCCTCGCCCTCGGTGAAGAGGACGCCGCCGCAGTTGAGGATCACCTCGTCCACTCCGGCGTCCCTGTACTCGCCGAGCACGCCCGCGATGTGGTCGGCGGAGCCGTACACATAGGTCCCGCTGTCCACCAGGGAGACGGCACCCGCCCGCGGGTCGGCCGGGTCGGCCGCGACTCCGGCCCGGCGCAGCATGTCCGTGTAGTGGTCGGCGGCGAGGTGCCCGGCGGCGGCGGTGTGCGCCAGGACGTACGGGTCCCGCTTCGGCCGGTCGACGGCGACATGGACGACGGTCGCGACCCGGCACCGGGAGTCCCGTTCCTTGGCGCCCTCGTCCAGGGCGGGGATCAGGGTCTCGGCGAGATAGCCGGGCGGGGTCATCCAGGTGATGGCGACATCGGCGACACCGCCCGCGGTGCGCGCCATGTTGGGGCGCAGCACGCCCACCCCGACCTCCACGCGCGGGTGTTCCATCGGCATCAGGCGTCCGCGCAGCGCGTGGTAGTCACCGGCGTGGTCGACGATCTCGCCGTCCAGCAGGGAGCGGACCGTGCGCAGATACTCCGCGGCCATCGTGCGGGGGCTGTCGTACGGCCGCCCGTTCAGGCTCCGTACGAAGGCGGGCGCGCCGACGCCGTAGCCGGCCACCACCGGGTGACCCGTCGTCAGGGCCAGCGAACGGGCCTGGAGGGCGGCCTCGTACGGGTGGCGCAGCGGCATCAGGGTCACGCTGGTGCCGACCGGGACGCGGACCCCGGCGCCGGCCAGATGCGCGAACACCTGGTGCGTCTCCACCTTGAGCGACTGGCCCATCCATACGCGGCGCGCGTCGCCGTCGCGCACCAGCTCGGCGTAGGGACGGACGGTCTCGGTGGTGTCCGGCATGCTCGGTACGAGGATGCTCGGCAGCGTGGACCGGTCGGAGGCGTCGGTGGTCACGAGGCAGCACACCTTCCCTGATAGCTGATAGCTGATAGCTGTGACTTTGGCTGTTTGCGGTAGCTGTGTGGGCGATTGCTCCGGCCGCCGCGCCTGGCGCGCGGTGCCTGTTGCTCACTGTATCTGTTGTCGTTCCTTGACGGAATGTTGTGTTTCCCTTATCTTCTTCGTATGAGCCCAGTGAGTCATCGCGAGGGATCGCCGATCTACAACCAGCTGAGAGTCCTGCGCGCCGAGCGCGGTCTCAGCAGGGTCGCGCTCGCCGGCTCGGTGGAGGTCCACCCGCAGACGATCGGTGCCATCGAGCGGGGCGACTACTTCCCGAGTCTCGATCTGGCGTTCCGGCTCAGCGACGTGTTCGGACTTCCGGTCGAGGCGATCTTCAGCCGTAAGCCATTCGTCCCGCTCTCCGCCCAGCTGTACAACAAGGAGGAACGCTCGTGACGCCGCACCAAGGTTCCGACGAGACGGCGACGGTGGCCCGGGGTCCCCTGCGGCCGATGGCGATCGCGCTCGGCGCGCTCAGCGTGGCGATGGTGGTGCTGTCACAGATCTCGGACGGCAACGCCTTCTCCGACTCCTGGTGGCTCGTGGCCTTCGTCGTCTGGCTGATGCTGTGGGGCATGCTGCGCTCGATGACCCGCGGCCTGGCCGAACGGCCGGTGGCCGGGCTCGACGAACGCGAGCGGGTCGTACGCAACCGGGTCGTGTTCATCGGATACCAGTGCGCGGTCGGCGCCGGCATGGCGGTCGTACTGGTCATGGTCGCCTTCCAGAACGAGCCCGACGTGATCGAGCGGATTCCCGCGCTGCTCACCACCTTGATGCTGACCTCCGCCGCGCTGCCCTCGATGCTCCTGGGGCTGTCCGGTATGGACGGCGAGGACAGCGAGAGCTTCCGGGACGAGTAGGGCGGGTAACACGGTGAGGCGGGTGCCCACCGATTGCGGCGGTGGGCACCCGCCCTGTTCGCGTCGTGCGTCATGCGTCATGCGTCGTGCTGTGGTGCGTGGTGCGTCGCGCTCAGACGGTTACGCGGTTCAGCAGGAGTGGTCGAACGTGTTGTCGATCGACACGGCCGAGATGGCGGACGCGGCGGAGATGCACGCGGCCGACGAGGTCACCGTGACGGTGATGGTCGCGCCGGGCGCCTCGACCGCGGCGACGATCTCGTCGGCGTCGGCGTAGCTGGTGTAACCGCTGATCAGGGACTGGGTGTTCATTGCGACTCCTTGAGAGATTCGAACGACTCGAACGTTTCGGATGAGCGGTGAACGGTGACCGGATCGGCGAGTGCCGACCGTCGCCGGTTCAGCAGGAGTGGTCGAAGGTGTTGTCGATCGACACGGCCGAGATGGCGGACGCGGCGGAGATGCACGCCTGCGACGAGGTCACCGTGATGGTGATGGTGCCGCCCGGGGCGTCCACCGCGGGAACGAGCTCCTCGGCGTCGGCGTAGCTGGCGTAGCCGCTGATCAGGGACTGAGTGTTCAAGGCAACTCCCTTGGACGATAGCGAGAATGAACGGTGACCGGATCGGCAATTGGGGAATCACGCTCTCCGGCTGTGCCAGCACCATTCCGCCACCGGTGCCGCGCTGGCAATGGAGTTGACCGCTTTCGGACACTGACCGCTTTCGGTCAACGGGCCCCGTTGAGCCCGTAGTTGACCCCGTCTATGCTCGCCCGGATGACCCGGAATCAGCTGCGCCGCCTGGTATTGGACAACGGTCTGCGGGTGCTGCTCGCACCCAATCCGACCGGCGCGTCAATCGGCGTCGCCGTGCACTACGGAGTGGGTTTCCGGACCGAGCCCAAGGGGCACACAGGTCTTGCCCATCTCTTCGAACACCTCATGGTCCAGGGCGGCCGCGGAAGCCCACCCGGCGGATACCTGCCCCAGGTACAGCGCGCCGGCGGCCTGGGAGACGCCAAGACCCGACAGGACCTGACGGTTTATTACGCCGCGGCTCCCGCGGGCGCGTTGGAAATGCTGCTCGATCTTGAAGCGGACCGAATGCGTTCACCGCGTATTTCCCCGCGGAATCTACGCACACAGACCGCGGTGATTGACGAAGAGATACGTCTCATGGTGCGCAATCGTCCGTACGGCGCTTTTCCCTGGGTGCTGCCGCGTGCCCTGCACACCCGCGCGGAAAACGCGCGGGACGGATACGGCGAGACCGTCGATCTGGCCGCCCTCGACATCCCGCTGTGCGAGCGATTCTTCATCGACCACTACGGTCCCGGAAATGCCCTGGTGACGCTGACCGGCGCGTTCGACCCGGACACGGCGGAACGCCTCGTACGCCGCTGCTTCGAGCCTCTGCCGGCCCGTCCCACGGTGGCCGCGCCGGTCGCCCCCGAACCGGAACCCCGGGCGGGGGCAGAGCTGTCGGTCACCGACCCGCACGCCGGGCTGCCCGCCGTGGCGGTGGGCTACCGGATGCCGGATCCCGTGACCGAGCGCGCCGACTACCTCGCGTACCTCGTCCTGGCGGCGCTGCTGGGGCAGGGCAGACACGCGCTGCTGCGCCGGGGGCCGGGGGCGCCGACCGGGGTGTCGAGCCTGTCGGTGGGCTGCGGGCTGTTCGGGCTGCCGCTGGACACGAGGGGGCCCGACCTGCTGACGCTGTTCGCCGTGTACGGAAGCGGGAGAGGCGGGGGAAGCGGGAGAGACGGGGACGCCGGGCGGGTCACCGACGCGCTGGACACCGTGCTGACGACCCTCGCCGAGAGCGAGGTCGACGCCGGGCTGCTGCGCGCCACCACCGCCCGCTGGGCATCCGGGGCGCTGCGCGAACTGGGCGACCCGGGCACCCGGGCCCAGCTCCTCGGCGCGCGGGAAATGCTCTTCGGCGAGGCCGAGTTGACCGAACGGCTGCCCGAGCTGATACGGACCGGGGTGACCGGCGAACAGGTGAGCCGGGCCGCCGCCCGGCTGCGCGCCTCGCA
>NZ_JARJHW010000064.1:0-36899 GCF_040560175.1 Streptomyces panacea | reverse complement strand
GTGTGACCCTAGGTGTGGTCGTGCGCCCGCCGGGGATGACGGGACTGCCCTTAGGTCGCGCGGGTCGCGATCCCCGGGTACGAGAGCACCAGACCTGACTCGTCGTAGAGCAGCCGGCAGCGGAAGTCGAAGACCTCGGCCGAGTAGTCGAAGGCCTGCCCCGACCCCTCGTCGGCGACGCGCCGGTAGGTCTGTTCCAGCCGTTCGACGGTGAGGTCGAGCGCGCGCACGTACGCGGCCGGTGCCGCCGCCGACGCGCCGACGGCCAGTTGGAAACGGTGCACGGGGAGGGTGTTGGTCATCGCCGACGACTCCAGGTCGACATCGAGAATCCCGTCGAGGTGCGGCGCCGGCGCCCCGTCCACCCGCCAGCGGCCCGCGCCGTCCGCCTGGAGGACCGTGGAGCGCGTCCCGGCCTCCGACCGCCCGGTGACGACCGCACGGCGCGTCAGCCAGTCGGCGTCCAGGGTGATGTCGAAGTCCACCGTCCAGGTCAGACCGGACTCGGCGGCCGTCGTGCACCCGACGATGTGCTGCCCGTGCCCGTCGCCCGAACGCCGGAAGTACACGACCTCGAAGCCCTGGCGCGCGTGCTCGTGCGTCCACGCGGCGGACGCCGGAAGCGGTACGAAGGTGGTCATCCCCGTACGGTTTCACGCCCCGCGCGCCCCGGGGGCGCGGACGCGCTCATCCGGCGATCCCGCCGGTGCCGGCGAAGGCCACGATCTCCATGAACCCCGGGTCGTAGCCGTCCGTGGTGTCGACCTCGATCCACGGCGCGTCGACCGACACCCGGTCGAACGTGTCGTGGCCCAGGGCGTGCGCCGTCGGATCGATCGGCGCCGCCGGCTCGTGCGCCGTACGTACGGGATCCTCGCCGGCCCGTCGCAGCCGCCGCGCCGGCGCCACCCCTGTGTCGGTCGAGCGGCGCACGGTCCGGATGTCGGCCCGGCCTCGCGACGCCGCCAGTCCGGGCCGCCACAACCGGTCCTGGAACGCGGCCTCCGCGACCGTCGTGAGCCCGGCGCCGACCAGCAGCTCCAGCACGCCGAAGAACGCGGGCAGCGTGCGGAGGTTCGGCGCGTCGCCGAGATCCGGCGAGAAGCCCGGCGCGGCGTGGACCACGCCCTCCTTGATCTCGTCCCGGCAGACGGCGGGGCAGCCGATCGCGCGTGCGATCTCGCGCGCGAGCGTGGTCTTGCCGGCGCCGGGGGCCGCCGACCACGATCAGGGCGGGTTTCGTCTCCGCCTTCGTACCGCCACGTGACCAGTGTGGATCAGGTGATCGGGCGCGAGCCGGGCTACGCCGACAGGCCCAGGGACCGGACGAGGTCCCGCATCTCGGCGCGGTAGATCTTCTCGGGCGCGCCGGTCTGCCCGCCCAGATGGCCGTAGATCTCCAGCGACACCAGCCCGTGCATCCGGCCCCACACCCGCAGCGCCAGAGCCACGGCGGCGGGCGGCAGATCCGGGAAGTCCTCGCGGACCGCCGCGGTCAGTGACGGGGCGAAGTCGGACCACTCGTAACTCTCATGACTCCCGTCGGACTGCCGCGCCGCCGCCCGCGGCCACGCGGTGGCGACGAGTCCGGTGAGCCCGGTACAGGCCCGGCGCGCGGCCTCGGCCGCCGGACCGCCTTCCGGGGAGCGGTAGTTGGGCACCGGGTCCCCGTACACCAGCCGGAATCCCTCGGGGTTGTCGAGCGCCCACCGCCGGAACGCGGTCGCCCACGCCAGGATCCGACCGGCGCCGTCGTCGGTCGGCAGCGTGTCGCGGGCGGCCTCCGCCACGTCGACGAGCGAGGTGTAGACCTCGGCGATCAGGGTGGTGACGAGGTCGTCCCGGGTCGCGTAGTAGCCGTAGATCGCGTTCGCGGTCATCCCCATCTCGCGGGCGATGGCGCGCAGTGTGATCGCGTCCGGCCCGCCCGAGGACATCAGGGCGAGCGCGACCGTCTTGATTTCCTGGGTGGTCTCCGCCCGCAGCCGGGCCCGTCTGTTCTGCGGCTGCGGCGGACTCGCCGGGTGAGGCGACAGGGGAGACGGGGGAGTACGAGCTTCCATGGCCGGACTGTACAGCGTCCCTCATCCGACCACCGTGCCGTAACCACACGCCGTGCGGTCCCGGACGGTGCCAGAATGCTTCCCATGATCGTAAGACTCGCGCGGGGGCGGGACCTGTCCGGCTTTCTCGGCCTGGCGGCCCAGGTCGAGCACTGGTTCGGGCCGATGGTGGACGACCCCGGCTTCAGTGGCGCAGTGGTCGAGCACACGCGTGGTGCGAAGGCCCTCGTCGCCGTCGACCAGCCGGCGGCGGCGCGTCCGGAGGCCGCTCAACCACCGCTGCTCGGCGGCCTGTTGTTCGGGTCCGACGCCCCGGTCTTCCATGTCCACTGGCTCGTCGTCTCGGAGCGGGCGCGCGGCCGGGGTGTCGGCGCCGCGCTGATGGCCGACGCGATGAAGAGGTTCGTCACGGGGCCCGGCACCGTCGAGGTGGTGACCTTCGGCGCCGACCATCCCGGAGCCACGGTCAGCGGCGCCCGCGCCTTCTACGAGCGGCTCGGCTTCCTCCCCGCCGAGGCGACCGACCCCGGCCCGGAGGGCGGCTCACGGCAGGTCTACCGACTGACCGTCAGCTAAAGGGTGTCCCCTCGCGCGAGGGGCGTCGATGCGAGCGGCATCCGGCCGGACCGATAGGCGACCGACGCCGGTTGGGTGTGGACACCCCCGCGATGGCCTGAACAGGCCCCCGTATCAAGGTAGTTGACGTCTCGCGGGCCGGGGGCCGGGTCATCGGCCGGGTGTTCGCGGTGACATAATCCGGCGTATGACGTCAGGCACCCCCAAGCCCCAGATCGACACCAGCAAGCCCCACCCCGCCCGGTTGTACGACTACTACCTGGGCGGCAAGGACAACTACCCGGTCGACCGGGAGCTGGCGGAGAAGCTGGCCAAGGGGGCGCAGCGTGGCGCGCAGATCAACCGTGAGTTCATGCACCGGGTCGTGGCCTGGGCGGCCACGAGCGGTATCGACCAGTTCCTCGACATCGGCACCGGCATACCCACACAGCCCAACCTGCACCAGATCGTGCAGAAGATCGTCCCGGCCGCTCGGATCGTGTACGCGGACAACGACCCGATCGTGCTCCGGCACGCCGAGGCCCTGCTGGTGAGCACGCCCGAAGGGGCCACCGAGTACGTCGAGACCGACGTGCGCCAACCGCGGGGTGTCCTCGAACACGCCCACCGGTTCCTGGACTTCGGCCGGCCCGTCGCGCTGTCCCTCGTCGCGGTCCTGCACTTCCTCGGGGACGACGACGACCCGTACGGCGTCACCCGGACCCTCGTCGACTCCCTGCCGTCCGGCAGCCTCCTGATCATCTCGCACGGCACCGCGGACTTCCTGGACCCCGAACAGGCGAAGAAGATCACCGGCACCTACCGGTCAGGCGGTATCAGCCTCCGGCCCCGCACGCGGGACGAGGTCGAGCGGTTCTTCGACGGGCTCGACCTGGTGGAGCCCGGTCTCGTCCGGGCCCCCGACTGGTACAAGGACACGCCCGCTCCGGCGGCCGAGGAGAGCGGCTTCTACGTCGGAGCCGCCCGCGTCCGCTGAGCCTCCAGCCCCGGAGGGCCGCTTCAGGTCGCGTCCGCGTTCCGCCGTACCCGCAGCTCGCGGAGCTCGTACAGCCCGACACCCGCCGCCAGCATTGCCACGCATCCGGTGAAGATCAGCCCCACGACCCGCAGGTCCAGCACCAGCGTCAGCGCGCCGATCCCGATCACCGGTAGTGAGATACCGATGTACGCGACGACGAAGAACGTGGAGATCGTGCCACCGCGCGAATTCGGCGGCGCCGCCGCGCCGATGGCGGTGATGGCGGCGCGGAACGCCAGCCCCTGGCCCAGCCCGCCGCAGATCACACCGACCACCAGCAGTGGCAGCGATTCCACGAACAGAGAAGCCCCGACCAGCAGGAGTCCCGCCACCAGCACCAGGCTGCCGCCCGGCAGCGCTCTGGCCGCCCCCACCCGCCCCATCAGGGACTGCCCCACGGTGGAGGCCAGGAAGACCGAGAACACGACGGCGCCCGAGAGCGCCAGATTGGTCTCGTGCAAGGTCGTCGCGATGAACGTCGGCGACACCGCCGTACAGAGGCCGAGCAGCGCGAAGCCGGAGAACCCGGCCAGCGCCGCGGGCGCGAAGATCCCACGTACCTCGGGCGGCACCTTCAGCCCCTGCGGCCGCAGTCTCGGCCGCCGTGTCCGGTGCTCGACCGTCTCCGGCAGGAACCACGTCACGACGATGCCGACGGCCAGGAGCGCGAGTGCGGCGATGAACGGCAGTCGTAGCGGTGACGGCGCGTACTGCGCGAGCAGCCCCGCGATCAGCGGGCCGCAGCCGAGGCCGCCCATGTTGGCCGCCGTGGCGGCCAGCCCCGCGCGCGCCTCACGGCCGGGCGGTGCCAGTTCCATCACGGTGGCGGTGGCGGCGCCGCTGAACAGCCCGGCGGCGAAACCCGACAGGAGGCGTCCCGCGAACAGCAGCGGCAGTCCGCCCTCGGTGAGGAAGCAGACCGCGCTGGCGGCGGAGAGCCCGAGCGCGAAGAACAGGACCGGCCGGCGGCCCGCCTGGTCGGAGAAATTGCCCGCCAGCAGCAGCACGGCGATGACCCCGAAGGCGTACACGGCGAAGACCACCGTCACCATGAACTCGGAGAAGCCGAGCTCCTCGCGGTAGAGCCCGTACAGCGGCGTGGGCAGCGTCGTACCCACCATGCCGATCGCGAAGACGACCGCGGCGCCGAGATATCCGGCCGACCACCGTCGTGTGGTGCGCTGCGGCATGGGCACTGCGTCCTCGCCTGACAAATAGGGATGTTCCTGTCCATATCCTCGGCGTGGTGGCACTGTCTGTCCAACGAAGGATCAGGAACCCACCGGCTTGGAACCCACCGCGGTGAACGCCGGCGAGACGTTGCGGCCGCCGAAGCCGAAGGAATTGGCGATCCCCGCCGCCCAGGCCCCCCGGCGCGGACGCCCGGAGACGACATCGAGGTCATCGCTCGGGTCGAGCCCGCCCGACCTCATGACCGTAACGATGGCACGCACCTGGCCGGCGCTGTCCGACGCGGTGAGGTGGCGCCTGCCGGACGTCACCCCGGCACCGGCGAGTACGCCGTGGGGTCGTGCGCCGAACGAGCAGCCGCGCACCACCCACTACCGGGACATGGTTCCCGACGACGACACCGATCTGCGGGCCCATATCGTGCGGCTGGCGCGCCGAATGGTCTCGTCATCGAGCGAGCCGTCGACGCCCGGATAGGCAACCCATCGAGTGATTCATATGCTTTAGATGCGATTTCTTAATATTCGACCCATGGCGTGTCCGTCGGCCAGGTAGACCCCGGACAGGCAGCTTTGGGCCATGACACAGACCAAGGCCGTCGCGACCGGCCTGCGAGAGACGAGCCGCCCGGCCCGCCCGGACTGGACGGCCGACGGCGGTCTCCTGTGGCTGGCGGTCGTCGCGAGCGTGTACACGATCGTTCAACTCGTCTTCCTCGTACCGGGATCCGGGCTCGGCTGGGACGAGACGGTCTACACGAGCCAAGTCAGCCGCGCCGCCTCCGACACCGCGTTCTTCAGCGCCCCCCGCGCGCGGGGCATCACCTTCCTCATCGCCCCGGTGACCTCACTCACCTCCTCCGTCGAAGCGCTCCGCGTCTATCTGGCGCTGCTCTCGGGCGCCGGGCTCTTCCTCGCACTCGGAGTGTGGCGGCGCCTGCTTCCCGCGTCCGTACTCGCCCTCGCCGGCGCCCTGTTCGCCGGTCTGTGGATCACCGTCTTCTACGGGCCGCAGGTCATGCCGAACCTCTGGGTGGCCCTCGGCTGCCTCTGCGCCGTCGGCTTCTTCCTCAGGGCCGCGCGCGACCGGACCGACCGTACGGCCCTCATCGGGCTCGGTGTCGCGGTGGCCTTCGTCGCGCTCATGCGCCCCACCGACGCCTTCTGGCTCAGCGCGCCGCTCGCACTCGTCGCGCTCGCCGTCGGACGGTGGCGCCGGTGGGCCCTGCTGACGGCGCTCGCCGCGGGCGGGGCCATCGGCTGCGCGGAGTGGATCATCGAGGCGTACGTCAGTTACGGCGGCCTCTTCACCCGGCTGGCGCGGGCGAGCGAGATCCAGGGACACCTGGGCTGGCACCTCGTCTTCGCCGACCACATGCGCTCGCTCGACGGGCGGTTGCTCTGCCGCCCCTGCGACGTCCGGTGGCGACGGCCGGCCACCGCGATCTGGTGGTTCGCACTGCCGCTGCTCACCCTCGGCGGGGTGCTGGTCGCCGCACGCCTGCGGCGGCTGCCGCTCGTACTGGTGCCGACGCTGGTCGGACTGTCGATGGCCGTGCAGTACCTGCTGCTGATCGGGTACGCCGCGCCGCGCTTCCTGCTTCCCGTGTACGCGCTGTTCGCGCTGCCCACCGCCCTGTTCCTGACCTGGCTCGTCAGGACCGCCCGGCCCCGCCGACTGGTCGTGGGTCTGCTCGTGACGGCGGCGGTCGCGCATCTGTGGGTCCAGGGCACGGTCGTCGCCGACCGGGCGGAACGCAGTCGCGCCGACCGCGTGAAGCTGGACGGGGTGGTGGCCGAGCTGACGCGGCAGGGCGTACGACCGCCGTGCGTGGTCAGCGGCACGGAGGCGATCAGGGTCGCCTTCCGGGCCGGCTGCGCGTCGCGGCAGACCGGCGGCCACGACGGGAGCATCACCCCCGCCCAACTCGTGGCCCACGGGCGCGAAAGGCCGGTGGCGTTCGTGGTGGCGGGCGAGGCCGGACCTCCGGCGTACGCGCGCGGCTGGCGGGTCGAGCGGATCCCGGATCTGCCGGGCCTGCGGAACTGCCGCGTATATCTGTCACCGTCCGCCCGCCAGGTACCGGCGAACTTGCCGTAACGCGCCCAACAGGGCTGCTTCCTCAGCCCGTTCGGCGGTCGAGGACGGCCTTTCGGGTGAACTCCGCCGCGCCCAGGAGATTCTGATCCAGCGTCAGTACGAAGACCGGGCCGTCCGGGTCGGCGCGCTCGCCCACCGTGAACCGGTGGGCCGAGTGGTCCCGGGCTGGCCAGGTGTGGGACATCCGGCCGTCCTCGACCTCGCGGCACTCCCCGTACGTGAACTCCATCCGATCGGGCTCGGTCAGCACCCAGGTGAACTCGGTGATGCACTCGTAAGACGAACGACGGCCCGACTCGGTCCATCCCGTGCCGTCGTCATGGATCAGGACTTCCCGGTAGCGGCCGTCTCCCAGGTGCGCGCGCCACAGCCCCGTCGGATCACTCATCCGGCGATTCTGACAGGCCCCCGTCCCCGTCGTCCCGTCGGGCGGCGGGGCCGTCGCGAACAGGCCGTTCGTGAGCGGCGGCGCGCCGACACGACAGACGATGCGGAAACGATGCGTATTGCCCATGACGCATCGTTTTGGCAAGAGTGACCGGTGTCTCCCCCCGTACCCGCCGTCCGTACCCGTCGGCCGGGCGACTCCCGGCAGGAGGAGCCACTGTGAACTCGGCCTACGCTGGCCCCGGAAGCCGGTCCCGGCCCCACGCGTCGGTGCCCGCCGAGGACATCCGTGCCGAGGACGCCCGTGCCGAGGACATCCGTGCCGAGGACGACCGTGCCGAGGACGTCCGCGTCGAGAAGGATCTCGTCGCCGCCCTGCTGCGCGGCGACCCGGACGCGCTGGCCGACGCCTATCGGCGGTGGGGACCGCTGGTGCACACCCTGGCCGCCCGTTCCCTGGGCGACGCGAAAGAGGCCGAGGACATCACACAACAGGTCTTTCTCGGTGTGTGGCGGGGCCGGGCCGGTTACCGGCCCGAGCGTGGGCCCATCGCCGCCTGGGTCGTCGGGATCACCCGGCGGAAGATCGTCGACGCCCTCGCCGCCCGCACCCGGCGCACGGCGCTCGTCGCGGCGGCGACCGCCGCGGCCGAGACCCGTGTGGCGCGACCGTCCGACCAACCCGAGGCCGTGCTCGACCGGGTGCTGGTGCTGCGCGCCATGGAGACGCTGCCACAGGCCCAACGGCGGCTGCTCTCCCTCGCGTTCTTCGACGACCTCACCCAGGTGCAGATCGCCGAGCGCACGGGGCTGCCGCTGGGCACCGTCAAGAGTCATGTGCGCCGTGGCCTGCACCGGCTGCGCGGCTGTCTGGACCCGGACGGCCACGAGACGTCGCCCGAACGGGCGATCGACGCCCCGGCCGCCGCTCACCCGGCCGCGCACCGGCGTCGGCTCGTACAGTGATCAAGTGAGCCGATCGATGCGCGAGGCCGAGGGAGCGGGCGACATCCCGGGCGACGTCGCGGCCGATGCCCCGGCCGGCGTCGCGGGCCGGTCCGGGCCCACGGCGGGCGTCTCCACCGGCGCCGTGGCCCGTCGGCTCGGCGTCTCGCCGACCACGCTGCGCTCCTGGGACCGGCGTTACGGTATCGGGCCCGCCGCGCGCCAGGACGGCCGGCACCGTCGCTGGACGCCCGTCGACGTCGCGATGCTCGAAGAGATGTGCCGACTGACCGCCGCCGGGGTGCCACCCGCCGAAGCCGCCCGCGCGGCCCGCGACCGGACCGGCGACGTGTCGGACCGGCCCACGCCGGGCCCCGGGCCGACGGCGTCGGCTCCGGGGGGCCGACTACCGGGAGCCGGGCGCGGGCTGCCGCTCGGTGACGTCCGGCTGGAGTGCCGGGGCCTGTCCCGCGCGGCCGTACGCCTCGACGCGCCTGTCGTGGAGGAACTGCTCACGTCGTTCGTCGACGAATACGGCCTGGTCCACGCCTGGGAGGCCGTGATGATGCCGACGCTGCGCGTGGTGGGACGCCGGTGGGCCTCGTCGGGGGACAAGTACGTCGAGGTCGAGCACCTGCTGTCGTGGCACATCTCGTCCATCCTGCGCCGCGTACGGGCCGCCCCGCCCCTGAGGACCGACACCGGGCCGGTGATGCTGGCCTGTGTACCGGGCGAGCAGCACACCCTTCCTATCGAGGCGCTGACCGCCGCGCTGTCCGAACTCGGCCTGCCCACAAGGATGTTCGGCGCCTCGGTACCGGTGACCGCGCTGGACGAGGCCGCCCGGCGCATCGGCCCCCGCGCCGTCGTGCTCTGGTCCCAGTCCCGCTCGACGGCGAGCCGCCCGCTCGCACAGCACATCGCCGCGGGCAGCTGGGGCGTGAAGGGAGCGCGCAGCAGCCCCGAGGTCATGCTCGCCGGACCGGGGTGGGCGGGACCGCCGGTGCCGGGGATACCGCGCTCCCACGGACTGCGCGACGCGCTCGCGACACTGGCCCGGCTCTACGGCCGCGAACCGGCCGCACCCATCGGCCCGGGGCCGGACGCCGAAGGGCGGGAAGAAGAACGGGAGAGAGGACGAGAGAGAGGGCGGGAAGAAGGCCGGACACGCCGGCCCCGCGGCACGCTCGAAACGTAGGACTCACGCCGTACGGCGCCCCGGCCGCCCGGCACCCGAAGCGAAGGACGGTCCCATGCCCGTAACACGCGGCACCCCCGATGTCCTGGTGGTCGGAGCGGGCCTGGCCGGTCTGGCCTGCGCGCACGATCTCCTCGCGACCGGTCTGCGCGTCGACGTACTGGAGGCGTCGGACGGAGTCGGCGGGCGCATGCGTTCCGACCGCGTCGACGGCTTCGTCATCGACCGGGGCTTCCAGGTCTTCAACACCTCCTACCCGCAGGCGAAACGCCGCCTCGCGCTGCGCGACCTCCGCCTCCGCCCGTTCACCCCGGGGGTTCTCGTCCACACCGACCGCGGCCGGGTCCACTTCGCCGACCCCACTCGCGCGCCGCGTGCGACCAGGGACCTGCTGAGCCGCGGTCCGGCGGGGCCCCGCGATCTGCTCGCCCTCGCCGCGCTGTCCGCCCGCGACATGCTCGGGCCCGTACGGCCGCTGAAGCGCGCCGAGGACCACACCACGCGGACCGCCGTCGCGGCGGCGGGGATCTCCGAGGAGTTCGCCGACCTGTTCTTCCGGCCCTTCCTGTCCGGCGTGTTCCTCGAAGACGAACTGGAGACGTCCAGCCGGGTCTTTCACCTGGTGTGGCGCAGCATGCTCCGCGGCACGCTCTGTCTGCCGTCGGACGGGATCGGCGACGTGCCGAAGCAGTTGGCCGACGCGCTGCCGGCGGACACCGTACGGTTCGAGTCCCCCGTCGACCGGCTCACGGACGACGGGGTCCTGCTCGCCGACGGCGAGGAGGGCGCGGCGGGCGTCGTGGTCGTCGCGACCGGGCCGGAGCCCGCCGTACGTCTGCTGCCCGGCCTGGAGATGCCGCCGTACCGCGTCGTCACCACGTACTTCCACACCGCGCCGACGTCACCCCTGGACGGGCCGACGCTGCTCACCGACACCCGGCTGCGCTTCCTCAACAGCTGCGTGCTCAGCGAGGTGGTGCCCGGCTACGCGCCGGCCGGCTCCGCGCTCGTCGCCACCTCCGTCCTCGGCGAGGACACCCCGGGCCGGGAGCGCGCGCTGCGCGAGGCGCTCGCGGAGACGTACGGGACGGACACGGCCGGCTGGGACCTGGTGACGGCGCGCACCATCCACGACGCGCTGCCCGCGATGCCGCCTCCCCAGCCGCTCACCCGGACCTCCCGCGTCGGTCCCGGACGCTATGTGTGCGGGGACCACCGCACGACCGGATCCGTCCAGGGCGCGCTGGCGTCCGGGGCGCGCGCGGCCCGCGAGATCCTGCGCGACCTGGGCCGGTAGAGGGGGCGGCGCGCGGGTCGGCGACACCGGCCGGGGCCCGCGCCGCCTCAGCCCTTCTCGCGCGCCCGCAGGAAGCGGTCCCGGCCCTCGGCCAGTTCCACGAGCGGGTCCGGGTAGTCGTACCGGGCCCGTTCGGCTCTCGGCAGCTTCCACGGCTCGTGGACGGCCGCGCCCGCCAGAGCGCTCAACTCCGGTACCCAGCGCCGCACGTAGCGGCCCTCCGGGTCGTACCGCTTGCCCTGGGTCACCGGGTTGAGCACCCGGTTGGGGCGCGAGTCGGTGCCGGTGCCGGCCATCCACTGCCAGTTGAGCTGGTTGTTGGCGATGTCGCCGTCCACCAGCAGCTCCAGGAAGTGGCGCGCCCCCACGCGCCAGTCCACGTACAGCGTCTTGGTGAGGAAACTCGCGGTCAGCAGCCTGCCCCGGTTGTGCATCCACCCCTCGTGGCGCAGCTGGCGCATGGCGGCGTCCACCACCGGAAAGCCCGTGCGGCCCGCCTTCCACGCCTCGATCTCCTCACCGGCGGACTCCTCCGACCGCCAGTGGTCGTGCTTGGTGCGGTAGTCGGCCGACGACGCGCCGGGCCGGGCGGCCAGCACCTGGTGGTGGAAGTCCCGCCAGCACAGCTGCCGTACGAACGCCTCGGCGCCCGCACCGCCCGCCCGGCTCGCCCGCAGGACGAGTTCGGTGGGGGAGAGGGTGCCGAAGTGCAGATGCGGCGAGAGCCGCGAGGTGACGTCGCCGGCCAGATCGTCGTGGCCGTCCTCGTACGTCGCGAGGCCCGCCCGCTTCCAGGCGGCGAACCGCTTGCGGCCCGCCGTCTCACCGCCCTCGGCGAGACCTGCCGAGACCCCCGCCGTGTCCGCGCGCACGGGTACGGGATCGGAGCCGACCCCGGCCGGCACACGTACGGCACGGGGCGCCCCGAGCACGTCCCGCGGGCGCTCCCGCGACCAGCGGCGGAAGTACGGGGTGAAGACCGCGAAGTGATCCGAGCCGTTCGGCGTGACGGCGCCCGGCGGGAGCGCGGTGAGCGTGGCGTCGTGGACGTGGAGCCGGCGGCCGTCGGACTCCAGCGCGCGGCGCAGCCGTTCCTCGCGCCGCTGGGCGTAGCCACTGACCCCGCCCGCCGTCCGCACCTCACCGGCGCCGGCCTCGGCGGCGACCTCACAGGTCTCCCGCACCACGTCACCGGTACGTACGACGAGCCGCCCGCCGCGCTCCCGGAGACCCGAGGCGAGATCGGTCAGACAGTCGGCGAGGAACGCCCGGCGGTTGGGCGTGGCGAATCCGGCCGACGCGATGGCCTCGTCCAGGACGAACAGCGGCACCACCTCGTCGGCGCCGGCGAGGGCCGCGTGCAGCGTGGGGTTGTCGTGCAGGCGCAGATCGCTGGTGAACAGGACGACCGAGACGGTCATGGAGCTACTTCCCCTCACGTGTGGCACTCGTGCCCGCTGTTCTCTGCGTCCGGGTCGCCCGGATGCGGACCGGTTCGGATGACGCCGCGCCGCCACCCGGTCGGCCGACTCCCACGGCGCCACATCACCCGAAGAGGCGCGCCGCCGACGCGGCTGCCCGGCGTACGGCCCACGACCGTGGTGGACTGAGACGCGCCGACAGAGCGCCGCCGGGGGACAGCGCATCCGAACTCCCCGTCCGATCCGAATGCACGGTGAACGCGGCCGTCCGGCGCGAGGAGAGGAGACGCGATGCACGGCAGTGGGGCCGGGACACGACTCTCCGAAGGACCCGACGGCGCGTGGCGGGACACCGTCGACCAGGACGTGGCGGCGGCCGTCGAGCGTGAACTCGCCGACGTACTGCGCGGCAGGGTCCGGGACGCGGCGCGGATCGACACCGTCTTCGCGCGCGATGTCGCCGAACGCGTCGCGGACTTCACCCTGCGCGGCGGCAGGCGTATCCGCTCGCGCTTCCTGTGGTGGGGCCTGCGGGCCTGCGGCGGGCAGGACATCGGGACCGGGTCCGTCCTGCGTATCGCCGCCGGGCTCGAACTCATCCAGACCTGCGCACTCGTGCACGACGACGTGATGGACGGATCCCCGCTGCGCCGCGGCCGTCCGTCCGTGCACACCGACTTCGCCGCGCGCTACGGCCACACGGACCCCGGCCCGCTCGCGCGGCACGGCGCCGCCGCCCCCTTCGGTACGGCCGCCGCCGTCCTCGTCGGAGACCTGGCCCTGGCCTGGGCGGACGACACCGTGGCCGACGCGCACCTCGCCCCCGAACCGAGGCGCCGGGTGCGCGAGGTGTGGCAGGCGATGCGTACGGAGATGGTGGCCGGCCAGTACCTCGACCTGCACAGCCAGGCCACCGGCTCGCGCTCCGCCGTCCGGGCGATACGCGCGGCGTGCCTCAAGACGGCCATGTACACCGTCGAGCGGCCCCTCGCCCTCGGCGCGGCGCTGGCCGGCGCCGACGAGGCCACCGTCGGGGGACTCCGCTCGGCGGGCCGCCGCGCCGGTATCGCCTTCCAGCTGCGCGACGACCTCCTCGGCGTCTTCGGCGATCCCCGGCGCACCGGAAAGCCCAGCGGCGACGACATCCGGCAGGGCAAGCTCACCTACCTCGTCGCGGTGGCCCGCGCCCGCGCCGAGGCCGACGGCGACACCGCGTCCCTCGCGCTCCTCGACAGCGCGCTCGGGGACCGGGGGCTCTCCGAAGGGGACGTGGACCTCGTCAGGGCCGTACTGACCGACACCGGCGCCAGGGACCTCGTGGCCGCCAAGATCGACCGGCTCGTCGCGGCCGGCGCCCGCCACCTGACGGGTCTCACCGTCGACCCCACCGCGCGCGGACGGCTCGTCGCACTCTTCCGGGCCGTCGCCGGCGTCGGCCCGCCCGACGCGTCCACGCTCGACCGGGACCCGCCGCCCGCCGGGCACCTCCTCACCGCGGGCCGGGGGAGCGGCCGATGAGGACCCTCGACGGACCCACCGACCATGTCGTCGTGGTCGGCGCCGGGCTCGCCGGACTCTCCGCCGCCCTGCATCTCCTCGGCGCCGGACGCGCCGTCACCGTCGTCGAGCGCGGCACCCGGCCGGGCGGCCGGGCCGGCCGGATCGAGCGCGGCGGCTACCGGATCGACACCGGCCCCACCGTCCTCACCATGCCCGAGCTCGTCGAGGAGGCCCTCGCCGCCGTCGGCGACACGCTCGCCGACCGGCTCGACCTCATCCCCCTGCACCCCGCCTACCGGGCACGATTCGCCGACGGCGCCGCACTTGACGTCCACACCGGCGCCGACGCCATGACGGCCGAGGTCGAACGCTTCGCGGGAACCCGCGAGGCGCACGGCTACCGGCGGCTGCGCCACTGGCTGGAGAAGCTGTACGCGGTCCAGATGCGCCGCTTCATCGACACCAACTTCGACTCGCCACTGCGCCTTCTCCACCCCGACCTCCTGCGTCTGGCGGCACTCGGCGGCTTCGGCCGGCTGGACGCCCGCATCGGGTCGTTCCTCTCGGACGAACGCCTGCGCCGGGTCTTCTCCTTCCAGGCCCTGTACGCCGGAATCCCGCCCGCCAAGGCCCTGGCCGCGTACGCCGTCATCGCGTACATGGACACCGTCGCCGGGGTCTACTTCCCGCGCGGCGGCATGTACGCCCTGCCCCGGGCCATGGCGGACGCGGCGGCGGACGCGGGCGCCGACTTCCGCTACGGCCACGACGTCACGCGCCTGGAGCGCTCGGGCGGGGGCAGGGCTTTTGGCGGTGGCTCCGGCGACCGGATCACGGCCGTCATCACCGGCCGGGGCGACGACCAGGTACGCATCCCGTGCGACGCGGTCGTCCTCACGCCCGACCTGCCCGTCACCTACCGCCTGCTCGGCCGGCCGCCGCGCCGCCCGGTCGCGCTGCGGTTCTCGCCGTCCGCGGTGATCCTGCACGCGGGCACCGACCGCACCTGGCCGGGACTGGGCCACCACACGATCTCGTTCGGACAGGCCTGGCAGGGCACGTTCCGGGAACTGACCCACACCGGGAGCCTCATGAGCGACCCCTCCCTCCTCATCACCCGTCCCACGGCCACCGACCCGTCCCTCGCGCCACCGGGCCGCCATCTGCACTACATCCTGGCGCCCTGTCCCAACACCCGTATCGGGCCCGGTGTCCAGGAGTGGACGGACCTCGGTCCGCGCTACCGCGACAGCCTCCTCACCGAGCTCCAACGCCGCGGACTGGACGGACTCGGCGCCGCCATCGAGGAGGAGTGCCTCGTCACTCCCGCCGACTGGGCCGCCGAAGGGCACGCCGCGGGCACCCCGTTCTCCGCCGCCCACACATTCGCGCAGACCGGCCCCTTCCGCCCGCGCAACCTGGTGCGCGGCGCCGCGAACGCCGTGCTCGCCGGCTGCGGCACCACCCCGGGAGTCGGCGTCCCCACCGTCCTGATCTCCGGCAAGCTCGCCGCCGCCCGCGTCACCGGCGCGGGCGCCCGGGGGACCGGCCGCGTACCGGGAGGACGACGCGCATGACCGACCGCGAACTCGACGCCGCCGGCATCGGCGACCCCTACCTGCGCGCCGCCTACGCCCGGTGCCGCCGGCTCAACGCCCGGCACGGCAAGACCTACTTCCTCGCCACCCGCCTCCTGCCCGTCGGGCGCCGCCCCGCCGTACACGCCCTCTACGGCTTCGCCCGCTGGGCCGACGACATCGTCGACGATCTCGAACACCCCGCCACCACCGCCGAGCGCGCCGACCGGCTGGACGCCCTCCAGGAGCGGTTGGCGGCGGGGCTGCGCTCCGGGCGCAGCCGCGAACCGGTGGTCAGGGCGCTCGCCCACACCGCGGCGGCGTACGGCATCGACCACCGGCTGTTCACCGACTTCATGGCCGCCATGCGCAGCGACCTGACCGTCACGGACTACGCCACCTACGACGACCTGTGCCGCTACACACACGGCTCGGCCGCCGTGATCGGCCTCCAGATGCTGCCGGTACTCGGCACCGTCGTCCCTCGTGAGGAGGCCGCCCCGCACGCCGCCGCGCTCGGTGTCGCCTTCCAACTGACCAACTTCGTCAGGGACGTCGGCGAAGACCTCGACCGCGGCCGGATCTATCTGCCCGCCGATCTGCTCGCCGCCGACGGGGTCGACCGCGAACTGCTGGAGTGGAGCCGCACCACCGGCGTCCGGGACCGGCGGATCACCGCCGCGCTGAAGGCCGCCGTCGCCCTGAACCGCGGCGTCTACCGGCGGGCGGCGCCCGGCCTCGCCATGCTCGACCCGGTGTCACGCCCGTGCATCCGTGCCGCGTTCGTCCTCTACGGCGGGATCCTCGACGCCGTCGCCGACGACGGGTACGCGGTACTGCACCGCCGCGCCGTCGTGCCGCGCCGGCGGCGGGCCGCCGTGGCCGTCGACGGGCTGGTACGGGTGGCGGCCGCCCGGACGAGAGCCGCCGCGCGCGTATCCGGCACCGAGACCGCCACCCGGGTACAACTGACGCGGGCGCGTCCGGACGCCGCCGTACACGAGGAGGTGGCATGAGCGCCCGCCACGACGGCTCGCGAGGGCGGTACCCGCTGCGGCTGCGCAGAGGACCCGTCATATGGGAGCGGCAGAAGCCCAGTTGGCGGGAGGCCCGGCCGGCCCTCATCGCGGCGGCCTTGGAACAGGCACTCGCCCGGCCGTCCGGCAACTGGTACGTGATCGGCGGCGCCCGCGACGTACGGCCCGGCCGCCCGCTCGGACGCACGGTGGAGGGTGTCGAACTGGTCGTGTGGCGCGACGAGTCGGGAAAGCTGGTCGCCGGCCCCGGCGCCTGCCCCCACCTCGGCGCACCACTCAAGGACGGCCGGGTGCGCTGCGGCACCCTGATCTGCCACTGGCACGGACTCGCCCTGGACGGAAAGCCGTTCGCGGGCTGGGAGCCCTACCCGGCGTACGACGACGGGGTGTTGGCCTGGGTGCGCCTCGACCGGGCGGGCGGCGAGGAGCCGTTGGACCGGCCGGTCGTTCCGCCCCGGCCCGAGGCGGCCGGGTCCGTCGATGCCGTCTACACCGGTTTCGGGGTGTGCGAGCCCGAGGACGTGGTGGCCAACCGGCTCGACCCCTGGCACGGCGCCTGGCTGCACCCGTACTCCTTCGCCGATCTCACGGTGCTCTCCACCCCGGAGGAGGGCGGTGACGGCTTCGCCGTGGACGTCTCCTTCAAGGTGGCCGGGCGGGTGGTGGTGCCCGTGCGCGCCGTCTTCACGGCGCCGGAGCCGCGCACGGTCGTCATGCGCATCACGGAGGGCGAGGGCCGGGGCTCCGTGGTGGAGACCCATGCCACCCCGCTCGGCGACGACGACCGCGGCCGGCCACGAACCGCCGTCGTGGAGGCGGTGGTCGCCGCCTCCGACCGGCCGGGCTTCACGGCCGCCCGCGCCGCCGCCCCCGCGCTGCGCCCCCTGATGCGCGCGGTCGCCGGGCGCCTGTGGCGCGACGACCTGGCCTACGCGGAACGCCGCTGGCACCTGCGGAGTACCGGCCGCTTTCCCGGCTAGGTGCCGTACCAGGCGTCGCGGGCCAGGCGGGACTTTGAAGACACGGCCCAGCCCGGTGGCCGGAGAAGGGCCACCGACCGCGCGACCGCCGGCCCCGACAGGGCCCGTGGGCTGCCGCGGCGGTGGCGACACCGGCGGGTGCGCGCGGTACGGCGAGTGCGCGCGGTACGGCGGGTGACCAGCACGGTCACCGCCGGGCCAGCCGCGCCAGCGCGCGCAGCCCCGCTGACCGCCCCTCGGCCGGGACGGTCCACAGCGTCTGACCGCGTACGCCCCACCGCTCCAGCAGCGCGTTGGCCGCCAGGAAGCCCGTGGTCGCGGCGCGTTCCATGAGCGCCACCGGCAGGTCCGTGCGCACGAGGTCGCCGGCCACCACGACGGCGGGATCCGGCGTGCGCACGGTGGGGCGGTCGCCGTAACCGCCCACCGGGAACAGCGGACAGTCCGACCGCCACTCGTGCCGTACGTCGACCGTCCTTGCGTCCCGTGTCTCCGGGTACACCCGGTGCAACTGCTCGACCAGCAGCCGCTGTTGACCGGCCCGGTCGGCGCCCGGGGCGACGGCGTACGCGTGCAGCTCGACCACCGAGCCGCCAGTTCGGGCCGCCCACCGCGCCGCCTCGCCCTCCCAGCGGTCCAGCACACTCACGTTGTCGAGCCCCCCGAACCCGCTGGTCCCGAGGAAGCCCGGCCGGTCGGCGGCGACCGGCCGGTCCAGCCACAGGCGCGACACCAGGAACGGCGGGGCGTTGCGCAGCCGTCCGATCCCCGCCCGCCATCCCGCGTCGCACAACCGCGGCGACTCGGCGACCACATGGCGCAGCCCCCCGCTGTCCAGCGCGAGCACCACCGCGTCGTACCGCCGTGGCCGCCCGCCCGCCGTCACCGTCAGACCACCGCCGGCCTCCGGCGCCACCTCCTGCACCGCCGTTCCGGTACGCAACTCGACTCCGTGCCCGCCGAGATACGCGCCCAGCGGCTCCCACAGGGCGGCCGGGAAGGGGGCGTCCGGCACATCGAAGAGCAGGCCCTCGCTCGATCCCAGGAAGTAGATGTGGAACATCAACACCAGCTCGGCGGCGGACAGTTCGGCCGGATCCGAGAAGAAGCTGCGGGAGAACACCTCGAACGCCAGATGCCGCGCCGCCTCGGGAAAACGGATCCGCGACAGGAAGTCCTGGGCGCTGACCTTGTCCAACTCCTCGTACACCTCGGGCACCCGCACATCGAGGAGGGGCAGCGCGGCCGCCGCGTCCATCCGGGTCAGATCGCGCCAGCCGAAGGTGGGGCTGAGCGCGACGAATCCCAGGGCGCTCCACGGCGGCGTCCGGGGGACCCGCGCGAAGCTGTCGTACAGGCCCGCGCCGTGCCGCAGCGGGTAGTCCGGCAACGAGGTGAGCATGCCCAGGCCGGGATCGGCCCGCCGGAGCAGGCCCCGGAGGTTGTAGTACTGCCGGAAGAAGGCGTGAAAACCTCGGCTCATGGTGGCCGTCGAACCATCGGCCAGCGTGACGGGCCACCCGGCCAGGCGCCCACCGAGGCCCTGTTCACGCTCGTACAGCGTGACGCCCGCACCGCGCTCCGCGAGCGCGGTGGCGGCGGCGAGGCCGGCGATGCCGCCACCCACGACCGCGACGTCCGGCACGTCGGCGCCGCCGAACCGCCTCCGCCCCGGCGCCGGTAGGACGACCCGGGCACGGCGGTCCCGGCCCCGGCGGGGCGCGGTGCGGCCGGTCACCGCGAACGCCCCACGAAGCTGTGCACGAGGCCCGTCTGCCGGTCCGGCATCGGCAGCGCCCGCACCTCCGCGAACTCGGCACGCCGCAACCGGTCGCCGAAGCCCGGCGCCGTATCGAACTCGATCACGCCGCGCCACAGCTGACGGTAGAGGTCCGCGTCACGGGCGAGCCGCCCGGCGGGCAGGACGACGCCCTTGCACACGGCCGTCCGGACCGCGCGGTGCACGGCGCGCCCGCCGAGCGCGTACTCGTGCACAGCGGTCCGGCGGCCCGGCGCCGAGGCGCCCGTCCCGCAACCCAGGTCGAGCAGCCGCGGCCCGGCGCCGCCACGGGGCGACCGCAGGCGCCGCGCGGGGCCCCTGCGGTGCGCGTGGTAACCGGGGTTGACGGCGACCGGCCGGTCGTGGCCGAGTGCCGCGCGGTCGAACGCGGCGGAGAGTTCAGCGTCGTGAAGGAGCGTCATCTGACGGGCCGTTCCCTTCGGTTCTCATCGGTCCTCTGTCGATCGTCTCGGCAGCCACGGCAGTTCGGCGACGGTGCGCAGCATCGGACCGACCGGGGTGCGCAGGCCGATCGCGAAGTCCTCGTACGGGCGGGTGTCACCGTCCAGGAAACGGAGCAGCCGCTCCATCGGTACGCGCCGGAACAGGCCCTCGAAGAACGCGGCACCGTCGACCCGTCCGCTGTCCAGCCCCCGCAACAGGACCGCGTCCATCGCCCTGGCGCGCGCCGAATGGGCGGGCGGCGGCTCGGGCACCCGTCCCGCGTGGTAGGCGGCGGCGACCGCCCGCGCCTGCCGCTGCACGGCGGCGAAGGTGTAGCCGGTCGACGGGCGGGTGGCGCCACCGGCGGTCCCGATACGGAACACCGAACGGCCCACCCGGCGCGGGAAGCGCCCGTCGGTCATCGGGATGACGCCCTGCTCGGACGCGGTCACCTCGAAGGGGCCCAGCCCGAGGACCTGCTCGGTGTAGTTCCTGAGCGCCCCGTCGTAGCCCGCGTCGTGGAGTACCCCGCGGGAGAACTCGGTGTACTCCACCAGCGCCTCGTGGGCGCTCGTCGGCAGGACGTATCCGAAGGACAGCCCGTGCGGGGGCTGCGGGGTCCGGAAGTCCATCAGATCGGCGGTCCGGGTGTCGAACACCGGCCGGTCGGTCCGGACGAACCAGCCACGGAAGTGCTGGAGCAGCGTCGTTCGCGCGGGTGGCAGGGCACGCGGCGGACGCGAGTCGAACACCCAGCGGCCCCGCAGCGTCAGCGGACTCCCGTCGGCGTCGACACCCGTCACCTCGCCGCCGGACGCCACGTCCCTGATCCCGTCGATCCGGGCCGCCACCCGGCGCGGCGCCCCCGGCCCCTCAAGCCGCCCGGCGAGCAGCGCCTCGAAGGCGCCCGACCGCAGCATCTTGTAGCGGTACGGAGCCGGCCGCCCGACACTCACCGCCCCGTCCCGCCCCCGTACGCGCAGCGAATCCCAGGAGGCGGTCAGCGCATCGTCGAAGTCGCCGGGGGAGGTCTCCCAGAAACACCAGGTCCGCTCCGGCGGCCTCAGCGGGCCGGCGGGCGCGTCGACCAGAGTCACGTCCGGGACCGGACGGCCGGGGGGAGGGGTGCACAGCCGGTACGCGAGGGAGAGACCGGCCGCGCCCGCGCCGACGACGATCACATCCGTCTCGCGCACCACCGCTCCTCACCTCCGCCCGCCGATCCGTCGGACAGTCAGCATTCCGCATCGGCGGCCGACTCGGACGCAGGCGGCGCGGACAGGGACGGACCGACGGCAGTGCCAGGTGGCGCGCGGACCGGGTTACTCCGGGACCGGATCCCGGAAACCCCGGCGGCGGGCCGCCCCCGGCCGGCAGCGCAGCAGCCGCCCCAGCACCAGGAGCCCGCCGCGCAGCGCGCCGTGCCGGTGCAGGGCCTTCACCGCGTACGTGGAACAGCTCGGGGTGTACGGGCAGCACGGTGGCCGGTCCGGGCTGATCTCCGCCCGGTAGTGCCGGACGGCGGCGTACATCGCACCGGCCGGTCGTCCGGCGGGCCGGGGCGCCGCCGGGTCCGGGCCGGCCGAGGGGCGGCGCAGCAGGGCGAGGAAGAGAGCGGGCAGCGCGCTCAGCCACATCTGGGGGCAGCACTGCCGGCACATGACGCACTGGTCGGCGGCCCCTTCGAGGCAGCTTTCCTTCTCTTTGCCGCGCGGCTCGTCGTCCCGGCTCCCGTAGCGTCCCTGCCGGCTCTGCCGCGCCTGCTGTTCACGGGCCCGATCGGACCTTCTCGACGTCGTCACCACGCCCCTCCCCGTTCCCGCCGGATCCTACGTGCGGGCCCCGGACCTGCCGGAACTCGCCCCGGGGGTTGTCCGATTCGCCCGGGGGGCGCGGGCGTGGGCGTGGCCGGCCCCGTGTCGTTCCCGGCGTCAGGACGGGCAGGCGTTCGGGGCGGCGCCGCGGTACGTGTGATAGACGGGCAACGGGTCCGGGCCGCCCGGTCGCGGCGGGAACTCGACGACGGGCACGGGCTTGCAGACCGCCCACTGGTCGTTCGCGTCCGGCCCCTCGAAGCCGTACGTCCCGGCTGCGCCCACCAGACAGGACGTGCACGTGTCGCCGGAGACGCTGGGAATGACGAGCGTGTGGTAGACGTCGTCCTTCGACGGGAGATACAGACCGGCCCGCGTCCGGCTGTCGTCCTCGTTCTCGTTGATCTCCGTGAAGGTGCGGTCGACGGCGTCGGCGAGCAGCGTGAAGCCGTCGTGGTACATGACGGCGTAGCCGTCGTCGAGCGGTGTCCGGCCCAGCTCGTGATCGTTCTTCAGCTCCTCGAAGCTGTCGAGGAATCGGCCGAGCGCCTTCTTCGGCTCGACCCCCTCGCCCCACCACGCGGGATCGACGGCGGACGCGTCGACGATCCTGGCCCGCGCCTCCTCCAGCCACCGCTTCGGCGCTTCCGCCGTGAGGGTGGGCTCCAGCCCTATGCCGACCTTGAGAAGGCGAAGCTCCGAGGTGCGACCGCAGTCGCCCTCCTGGGCGAGGCGCGCGATGAAGGCGGGCAGGTCCTGGTCGCGGCCGGCGAAGAAGACCGTGTCGGACTTCTCGTTGCAGATCTTCTGTACCGCGTCGGTGAACCGCTGCGGGATGCCCTCGGCGGTGCCCGACGAACCGATGAAGTTGGAGCTGTGGTTCGACAGGTCGTACGGGTCGTTGAAGTGCTCCTCGAACAAGCCGCGCAGATTCTTCGAGTAGACGTCCTCGTCGCGGTTGTCCCAGACCAGGAATCCCTTGCGGTCCTGTGGGTTCCTGTCCAGGTAGAGCTTGAGCGCGCGGGCGAACTGGTCGTTGTTCGGGGAGGTCTTGAAGAAGTACGCGGCGTTCATGTCGGCCGAGGTGATCACCGGGCCGACGGTCGGGATCTTGAGCTCGCTGAGCGCGTCGATCGTGTCGCGGGTCTGAGGCGTACTGCTCGGGATCCCGGTCACGCCGACCAGCGGAGCGCTTCTGTCCTTGGCCAGTTCGGCGAGCCGGTCGACGACGGGCTCCCACTGGTCGAGGTTGCGGCCGTCGGGCGCGAGCAGCAACTGGTAGTGCGGCCCGCCGAAGGCGTTGGCCTGCCGCTGCGCCGCCAGCGAGCCGGCGAGTCCCCGGCGGATCATGTCCGTTGTCATCGCGCTGTGCTCGTCGGCGGTGAAGGGCATCATCAACGCGATCCGTACGTACGGGATCTTGGGCCCGCTCGACGGCGACTCCCAGCCCTCGCGCACCCGGGCGTTCTCGTCCGCCACCGCCCGGATGAGGCTCGCGATCTCCGGGTCCGCCTCGAAAGCGCCCGCGGTGACTCCGACGCAGTCGCCGCCGAACTCCTCCAGATCGTCACCGCAGCGGCCGGGACCTCGTACGACGTCGACGAGGACGGTGATCACGACGGCGGTCAGCGCCACCAGGGCGAGGACGGCGAGCCAGTCGACCGGACCCCACTCGCGGGGGTGCCGGCGGAACAACCGGACCAGCATGCGCTTCCTCCTCACTCGCCGGGGACGGGTAACGGGCGCTTCTTGCGTGCCGCGACGGGCCAGCTGCGGGCGGCCTGGCCCAGTACCGCGTGCCAGGACCGGTGCCGTGGCGAGAGGTACGCCAGCTCCTCACCGACGGCCCTGCACATGTCGGGATCCGGCTCGGTGTGCGGCTGCGACACGTGCCACAGGGCGTGCAGCAGCCGGTTGACGCAGCGCTCGATGTCGTCCAGCTCCGCGTACCGGCCGTCGTGCGCGCCGAGCGCGACCTGGGTCCGCTCGTCGATCCACTCTCCGGCGGGCGGCGTCGGCGGTGTGGGTGCCGTCGCCGCGTACCGCAGGCACAACACCCAGTGTGTGGCGGCCTGTTCGTCCTGTTCGGACTGGAACTCCTCGGCCAGCGTGGCGACGACCGTCTCGGCGTTCCCGGCCGCGAGCGTGTGCCGCAGCGCGTCCGCCTCCCCGCTCTCGCCGCGCTGGGTGTGGTGTATCCGCAGGAACTGGTGGATCTCCTGCCAGTTGCGGCCCGTGTCGGCCACCCGCGAGGTGCGCCGTGCCTCGTGCACGAGCAGCGTCTGCAACAGCGTGTCGGCGACCAACGGCTCGTCCGGGCTGGTGAGTCGCTGCCACTGCTGGTCTTCGAGGTAGTCGGTGGCCGAGTTGGCGGGGAGCTGGTCGGGCCCCTGGAACCGTAGATGGGCCGCCAGTGCCTCCGCCGCCGTGCTGTCGCGGGCCAGCGAGAGCAGGGTCAGCCGGTCGCGCTGGCGCCGGTCCGGAAGCAGCCGCTCCAGCAGCTCCTCGGTGACCGCGCGGCCCTCCCTCGTGGTCAGTTCGAGCAGCCCCCGCGGTTCCACGGCGGCGCCCCGCCCGGTGGCGTCGAGGACGGCCGCGCACAGCACGGTGGTCGCCGCCGGATGTCCGCCGGTCAGTGAGTGCACGGCGGAGGCCAGATACGGGTGGAGCGGCCTGGCCGGCCGGCCAGGCACCAGCAGGGGCAGAATGTCGTCCCGGCTCAGCGGCGCGAGCGGCACGGCGAGCAGACCGGCGGCCGGGGCACGGCCCCGGCGCTCCCAGCCGGACGACTTCACCAGGTCGGGAAGTTCCCGCCGGACCGCCGCGTCGTCCTCCTCCGGCAGATCGCCGAGCCGGGTGGCCACGACGACGAGCTCCTCGTGGTCGGGGCGTTCGGGCAGCGCGCGGTTCTTCAGGAGCAGATCCAGGAAGACCTGGCCCGCCGTCACATGGGCGTCGTCGAGCAGCACGAGCGGCCAGGGCTCCCGGTTCCACCGCTGGAGCCTGCCGTACGAGGCGGCGACATCGTGCAGGAAGGCGGCCATCAGACTCTGCTCGGCGAAGTCCCGGTAGTCACCGCCCTGTTGGAACCACTCGCCGAGCAGCGGCAGCGGATCCTGTCCGTCCGCGCCCGGCGGAAAGCGGCGCGCGTACCACTCGCGGGCCGCGCCCGGCCCGTACCGCTCGCTGTACTCGGCCAGCACGGCGCCGGTGACCGCCTCCCGGTCCCGCGCCGCGTCACCGGTCGGCGGACCCTCCAGCCGGCCCTCGACGGCGGTGGCCCAGGAGTGCCGCAGCGTGTCCTGGTCCCCGTCGGCGAGCCGGCACGCCAGCAGCAGCCGGGCGTGCAGCAGGCAGGTCGCGTCGCGCTGCTCGGAGTTGCCGCGGTCCCAGCCGGAGACGGCGAACAGTCCGGGCGCCAGGACCGGGAAACGTCGCCGCAACTCCGGCGCGAGAGCGCACACCAGCTCCGCCAGAATCCCGACGAGGGCCGACGCGGTGGCGGCCGTGCCGTGGGCCGGGCCGTACGGCAGCGCCCCTGATTCGCTCGGCACGACCTTGACGTGGGCCAGCGGGAGCCGGCCCCGGTAGTGCGCCGCCAGGTCCGCCAGGACGGCACTGCGCCCCATGCCGTGATGGCCCGTCACCAGCACGACGGGCAGATCGCCGTGGAGTTCCCTGGGCGTACGGGACCTCTCGTCGTACGTCAGACCGGTGAGCCGGGGGACGAGTGAGCGCAGCAGCGGATCCCGGCCGTGGAGCGGTGACGCGTCCGACGGGCGCATGTGGTCGCGTCACGCCCCCTTCGTCCGTCGCTGACCGGCAGCCACGAGCCCGGAGGTGGACGGCACCGCTTCCCCGAGACACCAACCGCTGACATCCATACCAATTAAGCCTGGAATCAAAGAACTTACCGGCCGGGTAACCCCCTCGCCAGGCCGACACCACACTCTGTCACCCGGTTGTGACAGGTGGGACTCGGAAGCGGACGGGACTCAGGACGTCCCCGCACCGGTGTCAGGGACGCGGATGGATGTCGAGTTCGACGCTGTCGGGGAGCGTGTCCGCCCCGCGGATCTCACCCGCGTACGAGAGCCGGACCAGGCGCAGCCGGCGCAGCCCGGCCAGCGAGCCCAGATCCAGCTCCGACACCTGGGACAGATGGATCTCCTCAAGTCCCGGCAGGCGCCTGGCGATCCGCCGCAGGGGCACCGCCGCACCCGCTCTGGCCCGCACCGTCAGATGCGTGACCTGCGGAATCTCCGTACGCGGCGCGAACAGCAGCAGGCTGAGCTGCTGCGGCGACAGGGCCAGCCTCCGCAGCTGCGGCAACTCACCGAGGAGGGAACCCCATTCGTCGGGCGTCACCCGATCGCTCGCGTCCTGGAGCCGCAGCTCCTCAAGTCCACGGCAGTGCACGATTCCCGCGAGCTGCGCCGCCGCCGGCGGGAGGGACAGCAGCCGCAGCTCGGCGGCGCGCGGCAGATCGGACAGCCCGCGCCACGGCACCTCCGCCCCCACCAGCAGCCCTTCCAGCGCCGGGCAGTCCGACAGCTTCAGCAGGGGCTCGAACTGGGGGAGATCCCGCAGCTCCAGGCGCCGCAGGTGCGGCAGCCGCGTCAGGGGCGTCGGATCCTTCACGTTCCGGCACCCCTGGAGCGCGAGCGTCTCCAGCTCGGGGTAGACGGACAGCAGCTCCAGATCCTCCAGTTGGAGCGTGTTGTGCAACCGCAGCTCGCGCAGCACGCGCGGGTTCAGCGATGTGCGGATCTCCTCCGGGCCGAAGTCGCCGTGCAACCGCACGCGCTGATAGCCGGACATGGTGCGCAGGGCGTCCAGCTCGGCGTGCGAGCGCACCGTGACGACCTCGTCCGGGGCGGTCTCCAGAAGCGGCCTTACGATCTCCTCGGCGTACACCAGCGTGTCGAACCGGTCCCAGTGGTCGAGGAGTTGGGCCCGTACGGCGGACTGGCTCGTCCCCAGGAACTCGCGCAGCCGGGGAATGGCGGCGTCCCCGCCGATCTGGCATATCGCGTGGACGGTGGCCAGCTCCTCGTCACCCTCCAGATCCTTCGCCCGGGGCAGCAGACCGAGAAGCAACGGGCCCGTCTGGGCCAGCGATCTCGCCTCGCGCAGACTGCGCGGCGGAAGCAGCCGCGCCGCCCGGTCCTCGATCGCCTCACGCACCGTCGGCTCCAGGCGCGTGGCCTGTTCGAGGGAGGCGAGGGCGAGGAGCCGCAACCGCGCCTGCACCGCCGCGTCCTTCTCCCGGTCGCCGCGCTCCCGCAGCCGGGTCAGCAGGTCGGCGCGTTCCTGGTGTCGTGCCTGAGCGACGGCCATCTGAACCACGTCCTCCCACTGGTCCACGTGCGCGTTGTTCACCAGCATGCCCATGTCGCGCTCCTCCAGCACCGCACGGGCACCCAGGAAGTCCTGAAAGGTGCGGTGGATGAAGCTCACCGCACCGGCGGCGGGTTCGCGCAGCAGGCCCGAGCGTTCCAGCAGGAGTTGCAGTGCCTCCTCCGGCGTACCGACCTCGGCGAGACGCGGTACGGACGGCTGAAGCCGGCGCACCACGTCCACCGCGTCCGCCCGCTCCAGCTGGGTCCGCTCGTTGCGCAGCAGCCAGTACGCCAGCCGCTGGAGCGGCTCCGTGGCCGACTTCTGGTCCAGCTCCGGGCGGTGGCCGCGACCGTACACCTCACGCTCCAGATCGCGCCGCTCCAGAAGCATCGAGAGCGCCGCCTCGTACAGCGAGGAGCGGCCCTGCGGCAGGAAGCCGCGGCGCTCCCGGTGCAGGGCGCACATCAGCGCGCACATCAGGGGGTTGGTCGCCAGCCGGCTCAACTCGGGGCTGCTGCGCAGCGACTGTGTCAGCGACTCGCCCAGCTCCTCGGTGGCCCTGGCCGCCGTGTGCCAGCGCCGGATGAACTGCCGCATGTCGGCGGGGCGCATCGCGGTGAGCGTGAACTCCTGGAAGTCCTCGCGGGCCAGCCACTCCCGGTCGAGGGCCGAGGGGCGGGAGGTGAGCAGCCACAGATTGCCCGGGAAGACGGCGATCAGCTTCTTGAGCCAGGCCCTGGCGCGGGCCCGCTCGCCCTTGGGGATCTCGTCGGCCCCGTCGATCAGGAGCACACCGCGCCCGTGCTGCAGCACCCGCGCCGCCCATCCGTCGGGCTCGGTGCCCACCAGCGGACAGCCGATCCAGCGCAGGAAGTCCTCGGGCATGGGCAGCTCGATGTCCTTGCGCACCAGCGCGCGCAGCGGCAGCACGAACGGCACGCGCCCGTACAACTGCGGCAGTCCGCCCGGCACCCGGTCCTGCTGCGCGGTGGTCAGGGCCAGCCACTGGACAAGGGTCGTCTTGCCGGTGCCGGCGACCCCGCGCAGCAGCACCCGCTCATGACTGGCGAGAAGGGCCTCGGCCGGGCCGCCGGCGCGCTCGGCCTCCGTGTCCCGGTCGGCGCCCGGCTCGCCGCTCAGGGCGGCGACCGGATCGGTGCCGCCGCGGTACGGCATGGCCTCCAGGCTCAGATACGCGGACTCCAACGGCCAGTCCTGGCCGTCCGGTTCGCGCAGGTCGACGCCGTAGATCGTGAGCCGGCCGTGGCACTCGACGACGTACCGCGCGTACGCCTCCTCGAAGTCGGCGTCCTGGCGGCTGATGTCGGGCAGCCGGTCCAGCAGCCGGTCCAACTTCGCGCTCTGCTCGCGCAGTTCGCGGCTCTGCTCGATCTGGGCGCGGGCCGCGAAGCCCGGCTGCCGGCTGAAGAGGCGTACGAGATGCACGCAGGCCGTCTCCAGGAGCCGGTCGTGGAAGCGCGCGGCGTCGTCGCTGAGGAGCCGCCGGGTGTCGGGGCCCGCGCGGCGGGACAGTTCGGCGGCGAGCCGCTCGGGGCCGAGCCCGAAGGCCTGGACGTCGTCCATGTCGAGATCGCCGAGCGCGTGCAGGGTGCGGGTCAGGGCCTGGCCGACGGCGTCGTGCTCGTCGGCGCCGACCGGCGGATCGTGCGGCCCGGCCGCCCGCACGGCGCGGCGCACCAACTCGCGGGCCAGCTTGTGCAGATCGTCCTCGCTGAGGGTGCGGTGCTCCTTGTTGAAGGCCACCAGCCGGCGGATCGGGATCGGGCGGTCTCCGAACTCCGCCCCCGGCACCTTGGCGGCCGGCAGTAACAGTCGTTTGACTACCGGTACGACCACCGCGGACGCGATCCGCAGCCCCACCACACCGCCCTCCACAGCAGCCCCCTCCCTCTCCCGCGTCGAACCGCCCCTGTGCCGGGCCGGTTGGACCGCGGGGGCCCGTGGACCCCCGTAACTTCCCTCAGCCTAGCGGCGGGTGCCCCGGTCGGGTCAGGGCTCACACGGGTCGCGCGACGAACGCACGCCGTCGCACGCCCGGCGCCAACTGCCCCTGCGGGCACGGCGCGTAGACGATGCCCCGGGGCCGCCATGGCGGCCCCGGGGCATCGGATGCCGCGGGCGCCGGCCGGTGTGCGAGGGGGGTACCGGCGCCCGCGACGGTTCATGGTCCACCTCCCGATCAGCGGCTGACTCGGAGGGTGGCAGGAGTGGACACGCGCTAGGCGATCGGCTTCGTCTGGGTGCACTTCTTCCACTCGACCCAGGGCCGCGCGCCGCCGTTCTTGGGCCCGGTGGCGTACGTCGGCATGCCGGTGATGGTCTGGTTCTTCTCTTCGTGTGTGATGTCGATGCCGAAGAGTTTGAAGCCGAGCGTCACCTGTCCGGCGGAGATGCCGAAGCCGATGCCGAGTGAGGCGTTCCACCAGTCGGTGTTGGCGTTGTAGTCGAGGCGGGAGAGCTTGCCCTTGTCGTGCATGAGGCGTTCGAGCGGTCCGGCGTCGCTGCCCGGCGCCTCGGCGGCGTCGGAGGGGCTGGGGAGGGCGTCGCTGGCGGGGAAGTCGCCTCGGCCGCGCAGCCAGTCCTCGACCAGTTTGCTGTCGCCGTCGTTGTCGAGCACGACTTCGGCGGACTCGGTGTGGATCTGGGACTTGATGTTGCCGCCGCCCCCGCCGACGTCGATGGTCACGGGTGTGCCGGGGACGTTGGCGCCGGCGCCGACCTGTACGCCGCCGCCCGCGCCGTTCTCCTGGCTGGTGGTGATCACCAGCTTCTCGGGCCGGTGCTCCTTGCCGTCCTTCTCCTCCTGGTCGAAGGTCTTGGCGTCGTAGGTGACGGAGACCTGCTGCATGCGGGTGGCCTTGCCCTGGGCGATTTCCCCGCCCTTGGCGTCGACGCTGAAGGTGTAGACGAAGGTGATCTTTCCGGCGTCCGGGCCGGTGTTGGCGCGCATCACGACGACGTCCTCGGTCATGGTGCCGGTGCCGAACTCGCCCGAGATGTTGCCGAGGTCGGTGGGCTTGCCGTCCTTGTCCTTGCCGCCCTTGCCCTTGGTGAAGGACTTGCCGAAGCTCACCCCGCCCGACACCTCGGTGCTGGTCTTGGTGATGTCGACGTCCGGCGCCCGCTCCGGCGGCAGGTCGGGCTTCTTGGAAGCCGCGTCCGACTGGCAGGCCCCCATGTTCGCCCCGGGGTTGTAGCCGCTCTGGTAGCGGCAACCGTCATTCTGTTTGAGGTACGCGGCGAACTTCTTCGCGTCCTCCAGATTCAGCTCAAGGTCCTTCTGCGGGTCGCCGGTCTTGTTGCCGTTGAACAGCCACTGGCCGCCGCTGCCGCTGCCCTTCATGTAACTGCCGCTCAGCGAGGCGCTGCCGCCCCAGTCCTTCAGGCCGGGGATATCGGCCGAGATGCTGGCCGTCGCGCCGACGCTGCCTTCGCCGACGCGCTCCATGGTGACGGTGCCGTCGGACCACTGCTGGAGCTTGATCTGCTCGGAGCCGCTGATCTTGATGAAGAGGATCTGGACGACGACCGTGGTCTTGGTCTGATCCTGGGACAGCAGGCACTTGGCGGGCTGGAAGGGGTCGCCGGGCGGGCCGTCGGGTATCTCCCCGTCGCCGCCGCCACCCCCTCCGCCGTCGTCCTCGTCCCCGTCGCCCGAGTCGCAGCCCTCGCCGCCGTCACCCGCGTTGACGATCCGGCACACCGCGTCCTGAAGACCCACGGCCGTGTCCTTGGGCACGGTCAGCGCCACGATGGCGGCGACGATCGCGGCGACCACGCCGATCATCGCGACGTACTCGACACCCCCCTGACCCCTGTCGCGTCGGCGTTGCGACCCCTGTACGCGCTGTGTGCCGTTCATCCGGACTCCTCGCCCACGCCGTCAACCATTTCCCCGAGCGAAATGGAGACTAGGTACGGGACCAGGCCCAGAAGCAGGGTCTCAGGGCCCAGTCGCGGGCCCAGTGGAGGCGATCGTTCGGTCCCGGGCGGCGGTTGATGCCGATACGGGCGGAGTGGGCGTGGATACGGGCTGCGAACGGACCGGCGACGCGGACGGGACCGTTGGGCCCGACGACACCGACGGCGCGGCCGTCGCGGCGGGCACCGACGGAACCACCGACCGCGCGGGCGCCGCCGACGGCGCCGCGGACGGCGTCGCCGCCGAGGGCGCCGTACCTCTCGGCGGCGCGCTGGGCGCCGGCGTCAGCGGCGTGTGCTCGCCGTTGCCGTGCATGTCCTTCGGACCGCCGTCCGGCAACTCGCCCAGCTCGTCCAGCGCCTCACGGGCCTTCGGCGCCAGCAGCGGCGAGAACCGCGGGTTCGTCCGCAGTGCCTCCTCCAGATGGCGTCGCGCCGGGCCGTCCTTCCCCAGGGCACGCTCGATCTCACCCTGGTGGTACGCGAAGAGCGCGCTCCGCATCCCCTGCTCCGTCGCCCTCTTCGCGTACGGCAGCGCCTTCGCGGGCTCACCCGCCCGGAACAGCGCCCACCCCAGCGCGTCGGACACCCGCATGCTCCGGTGGCCGCGCCGCCACTCCGACTTCAGCCGATCCACCGCCGACCGCGGATTACCGTGGTCGGACTCGAAGCGGGCCAGCAGCAGCTCCTCGTTCACCCCGTCGGCCCGCGCCCTCGTCGTACGGTCCCGGAGCAGCCCGTACTGGCTCCGCGCGTCCCCGTCCAGCCCCAGCGACTCGTACAACTCGCCCAGCTCCAGGGCGTATTCGGGCAGCGGGCGCTCCGCGATGGCCGCCTGGTAGTCCTGGGAGGCCTCGTCCGTCCGGTTCAGCGCCGCGAGGGCACGCGCCCGGCCCGCCAGCGACGGATGGTGGTCCCGCGCCGCCTTCAGCGCCGCGTCGTAGTACCGCAGCGCCTCCTTCGGCTCGCCGCGCTCCCACGCGAGCCCGCCGAGCGCGTGCAGCGCGCCCGCCTTCTCGGTGGGCGTGCCGGCCTTCGTCAGCGCCTCGTCCGCCTTGGCCGCCGCGTCCTCGCGCCACCCCCGGTCGCGGTAGACCGCCGAAGACACGGAGAGCACACGGGGGGTGCCGGGGCGCAGCGCCCGCACCTTGTCGAGGGCCTTGCCCGCCGCCCCGTAGTCGCCGAGCCCGTTGTACGCCTCGATCAGGACCGGGTACGTCGTCCAGCGAGCCGGGTCCGCCTTCCGTACCGCCTCGCCCCATTTCCTGGCCGTCGCGTAGTCGTGCCGCGCGTTCGCCAGCGAGGCCAGGCCCGCCGTCGCCGCCGGGTTGTTGCGCTCACCGGGTGTGACCTTGAGCGAGCGGCGCAGCGCCTGCTCGGCCTTCGGGTAGTACGCCGTGTCCGCGCGCAGTCCGCCGCGCTCCACGTACGCCGCGCCCAGCACCGCCCAGGACTCCGCGTCCTTCGGGTTCTCCCGCAGCCACGCCTCCCGGTCCCTGATCAGCGCCGCCACGTCCGGCAGCGAGGCGGGCGCGCCCGCGCCGACAGCGGCACGGGCCCGCGCCTCGGGGCTCGGCGTGGGTGGCCCCTGATCCCCGTCCGGTACGAACACGAGGACGCCCGCGACGAGGACGGCCCCCACACCGGTGGCCAGCGCGGCCCTTCTGATGTGCCTCATGTGCTGCGTGTTCATGGTGTTCTCGGCGTCCATGTGATTACTGTGCGTCAATACGAAGACCACACCCGTCCTTGTGGATGTGGATCGCAGACGGGTTCACACCGATGGCCCCGGAGTGCCACGCTGGGATCATGGATGACCTCGTCGCGACAGTGCCCGCCAGCTCCTCCGCCTCTCCTGCCCCCGTCGCCACGGACGACCTCCTCGCCCGGCTGCGAGCCGGTCTGCCCGCCGAAGCCCTGATCACCGACCCGGACATCACGGCCTCCTACGCGAACGACATGGCGAGCTTCTGCGAGGCGGGCTCCCCGGCGGTGGTCGTGCTGCCGCGCACCGTCGAGCAGGTCCAGCACGTGATGCGCACGGCGACGGCCCTGCGCGTCCCCGTGGTGCCGCAGGGCGCCCGTACGGGACTGTCGGGCGCCGCCAACGCCTCCGACGGCTGCGTCGTGCTGTCCCTCGTCAAGATGGACAAGATCCTGGAGATCAGCCCGGTCGACCGGATCGCGGTCGTCGAGCCCGGCGTCGTCAACGCGGTGCTCTCGCGCGCCGTCGGCGAACACGGTCTGTACTACCCACCGGACCCCTCCAGCTGGGAGACGTGCACCATCGGGGGCAACATCGGCACCGCGTCCGGCGGGCTGTGCTGCGTGAAGTACGGCGTCACCGCCGAGTACGTCCTTGGCCTGGACGTCGTCCTCGCCGACGGCCGTCTCCTGACCACCGGCCGCCGCACGGCCAAGGGCGTCGCGGGATACGACCTCACCCGGCTGTTCGTCGGCTCCGAGGGCAGCCTCGGCATCGTCGTCAAGGCCGTCCTCGCGCTGAAGCCGGCGCCGCCCCAACAGCTCGTCCTGGCGGCCGAGTTCGCCTCCGCGTCCGCCGCCTGCGACGCCATTTGCCAGATCATGGAGCGCGGCCACACCCCGTCCCTGCTGGAACTGATGGACCGCACCACCGTCCGCGCCGTCAACTCCCTGGCGAACATGGGCCTTCCCGAGGCCACCGAGGCGCTGCTGCTCTGCGCCTTCGACACCGCCGACCCGGTGGCGGACCTCGCCGCCGTCGGCGAACTCTGTACGGCGGCCGGCGCCACCGAGGTCGTCCCCGCCGACGACGCCGCCGAGTCCGAACTGCTGCTCCAGGCGAGGCGGCTGGCGCTCGTCGCGCTGGAGGCGGTCAAGGGCACCACGATGATCGACGACGTGTGCGTCCCGCGCTCGCGGCTCGCCGAGGTTCTCGCCGGTATCGACCGCATCGCCGAGAAGTACGACCTCACGATCGGTGTGTGCGCCCACGCGGGCGACGGCAACACCCACCCCACCGTCTGCTTCGACGCCTCCGACCCGGACGAGTCCCGGCGCGCCCGCGAGTCGTTCGACGAAATCATGGCGCTGGGCCTTGAACTGGGCGGCACGATCACCGGTGAGCACGGTGTCGGTGTGCTGAAGAAGGAGTGGCTCGCCCGTGAACTGGGGCCGGTCGGGATGGAGTTGCAGCGCGGCATCAAGAAGACGTTCGATCCGCTGGACCTCCTGAACCCCGGAAAGCTGTTCTGATCCGGCGGGTCCCGATCCGGGCCGGCGTACGGCCCGCGGCAGAAGGCACACGGCAAAAGGCGCAAGGCACAAGGCGTACGACCACCGGCGTACGGCCAAGGCCCGATGGCCCGGCGGCACGGGGCGGCCTACCGTGAACAGGACAGAGAGCAGGCCGGCCGCAGGTGACCGCACTTCGACCCGGGAGGTTCCGTGCCCGCCCGTCTTGACCACACCATCGTCCAAAGCCGCGACCGGTTCGCGTCCGCGCGCTTTCTCGCGGAGCTGATCGGGGAGCCCGAGCCCAAGGCTTTCGGGCCGTTCGCGAGCCTGCCGCTCGACGGCGGGGTCACCCTCGACTATCTCGACTCGTCCTCGGACATCGTCAGCCAGCATCTGGCCTTCCTGGTCTCCGAGGACGAGTTCGACGAGATCTTCGGGCGTATGAAGGAGCGCGAACTCCCTTACTGGGCCGACCCCGCGCACGAGCAGGCCCAGCGGATCAACCATCACTTCGGCGGTCGCGGGGTCTATCTCGACGACCCCGACGGCCACTCGATCGAGTTCATCACCCATACGTACGTGGTCGACTGAGCGCGCGGACACAGGCAGCGGCGGGCGTCAGGACTCGCCGTCCGAGGACTCGTCGGACGGCCACGGGTCCCGCAGCCACAGATCGTCGGCGGGCATCGGGGCGAGCAGCAGGGCCAGCCCGTCGTCGATCCCCAGCCGGTCCGTCTCGGTGCCGGGTGGCACCAGCCGCAACGTCCGCTCCAGCCACGCCGACACCGCCGCCGAAGGGGCCTCCAGGAGGGCGTCGCCGTCGGGGGAGGAGAGCGCCACGCACAGGACGTTGCGGCCGTCGACCTTCGTGGGCCAGATCCGTACGTCACCGTGGCCGGACGGCCGGAACACCCCTTCGACCAGCAGATCGCGTGCGAACGTCCAGTCGACCGGGGTGTCCGAGCTGATGTGGAAGGTGATGTGCACCGCGTACGGATCCTCCGTGCGGTACGTCAGACGGGCGGGGACGGGGATGCTGCGCTCGGGTGAGAGCACCAGATTCAGCTCCAGCTCGCGTTCCACCACGGTGTGCATGTCAGGTGCTTCCCTTCCTCGTACGACGCCCGGGAGTGGGCCGTACTGATGGAGAGCGCCGACTCCCGCCGCGATTACGCGACTTCGGGCAAGAACTTGCTCCCGCGACCTACCGTGACTCTTTCGTGACCGAATCGAGGTCCAAACGGCCGGATGGACCCTGGGCCATGCGGTGGTCTGATAGATGTGGACCCTTGAATTGAGCCCATCGAAGAGATACGGGACCACGGTGATGAGCGCCCCGACCTCGGCAACCGGAGACGGCAGCCCTTCCCCCGGCTTCTACCCGGACCCGTCCATCCCCGGATACGTCCGGTACTGGAACGGCGGGTCCTGGGTACCCGGCACCAGCCGCCCGGCGCCGGGGGCCGGTGAGGCCATGCCGGAGGCGCCCCACGGGGTCCCCGCGGCGGCACCTCCGCCGGCGCCCCGGCGGACCCCGGGCCCGTCGGCCCCGGCGGTCGAGGAGACCGGGCCGATGTTCTTCGACGAGGACCCGGCCGAGGAGCCCCGGCAGGAACCGGCCTCCGTCTGGCAGGCCGACACCCGCCGGCAGACCGGCTTCGGTGGCGAGCGCGACGCCCGGGTCTCCTGGGGCGAGGGCCCGCGGGATTCCGGTGCCACGAGCGCGCCGGAACCGGAAGACGCCAGGGACCCCCGGTACGCCCGTGATCCGCGTGACCCCCGGGTGCCCGGCCAGGCGTCGGACCCGTCGGCCGATCCCACGGGCGGCGCGCTGCCCGGCGTACGGTCCCTGGGACCCGACGCGGGGGCGGGCCAGGGTGACGACGACTCACCTCCCAGGGAGGGCACGGTCGCGATCCGCCTCCCGCGCCCCGGACGCGGGGGTCGGGCCCCCCGTACCGACGAGGGCGAGCCGCCCACCGACGGCACCGTCACCATCCGCCCGGTCGGCGGCGCACCGCAGGACGGACAGGCCACCGGCCGTACGGGTCAGACCGACGGCACCATGGCCATCCGCGCCCTGCGGCCCCGCGCCGCGGGCCCGGCGCCCGTCCCGCCGGGGCCCCGGACACCGCAGGCACCCCAACCCCAGGCGCCCCAGGCGCCGCAGCATTCCGACGGACTGCCGTCCCGCTCGATGCAGCCTCCCGCCGCGGGTCCCCTCGGCCCCGGCCCCGGGGGTGGCTCGCCCTCGTGGGCGCAGCAGGCGCACCCACTCGCGCAGCCGTCGCCGCAGTCGCCGTCCGCCGATCCCGCCGCCGGACGGCCCGTCGTGCCGTGGAAGCCGCCGGTCGAGGACCCGTTCCTGCGGGCGGCCCAGGCCCAGGCGGCGGCCCGCCCCGCCGGGCTCGGCAAGCGCTTCGCCGCCCGGCTGATCGACACCGTCGTCCTCCTGGGGATCGTCGGGGCCGTCTCCGTACCTCTGGTGTCCAAGGCGCTCGCGCACATCGACGACAAGGTCGAGGCGGCGAAGCAGACCGGCGAGACCGTCACCGTCTGGCTGATCGACGGCACGACGGCCGGCTACTTCGGCGGGGTCCTCGCCGCGCTGCTGGTCATCGGCGTCCTGTACGAGGCGCTGCCCACCGCCAAGTGGGGCCGCACGCTCGGCAAGAAGCTGTGCGGTCTGGAGGTGCGGGACATCGAGTCGTTCGAGGCCCCGTCCTTCGGCTCGGCACTGCGCCGCTGGCTCGTGTACGGGGTGCTCGGCGTGCTCGCCGTCGGCGTACTGAACGTGCTGTGGTGCGTCTTCGACCGGCCGTGGCGGCAGTGCTGGCACGACAAGGTGGCGCGCACGTTCGTCGCGGGCTGAGGCGAAGGGACTGGGGCGAAGGGGCTGACGCCAGGTCATCCCCGGCGTGGGCGGCGGCTCCCCCGAACGGCCGTTGATCCGTTGCGGGCATCCCCACGGCGCGGTGCACTGCCCCCATGAGTAACGATCAGCCGACGCCCGGTCAGCCGCCCGACGACGACCCGTTCCGCAAGCAGCCGCCGTCCGACGGGCCGC